>NZ_CAKASO010000007.1:0-132310 GCF_916862475.1 Nocardioides sp. Leaf374 | reverse complement strand
CGTCGACGCTGAGCCGCCAGCGGTGCTTGACCGCGACGTACTCCGAGGCCAAGGCCTACTTCTGCTTCCAGGGCACACGACCCGCACCCCCGTCGGCACTCCCCCGTGGGCCGTCGCCCGCGCGCTGCCCCGCGGCCCCCACGGGGTGCGCCGCGCCCGCGGCCGATTCGAGGACCTGCTGCGCGCGGTCGGCCACGGCCCGGCCGCGCTCTACGTGGGCGACCGGTGGCTGCCGCGCCACGTGCTGCTCGCGGTGGGACGCGACGGCGACGGGCCCGCGGCCCGCCTGGGGGTCTACGACCCCGGGTCCGGCACGGTGCGCACCCTGACCCGCGACGCCTACGCCGACGGCGCACTCCCCCTCGGCCGCTGGCGGCGACCCTGGTTCGCGGTGCTGCCGACGCGGTCGGCTCAGGCCTCGGCGGCCAGCGCGGCGTAACCGGGCTTGACCACGCCGTCGATGATCGCGAGGCGCTCGTCGAAGGGCAGGAAGGCCGACTTCATCGCGTTGACGGTGAACCACTGCAGGTCGTCGAGCCCGTAGCCGAAGGCGTCGACCAGCGAGGCCATCTCCGCGGTCATCGACGTGCGGCTCATCAGCCGGTTGTCGGTGTTGACGGTGACCCGGAAGCGCAGGTCGGTGAGCAGCTTGATCGGGTGCTCGGCGATCGAGGCCGCCGCGCCGGTCTGCACGTTGGAGGCCGGGCACATCTCCAGCGGGATCCGCTGGTCGCGCACGTAGGAGGCCAGCCGGCCCAGGGTGACCGAGCCGTCGTCGGCGACGGCGATGTCGTCGACGATGCGCACGCCGTGGCCGAGCCGGTCGGCGCCGCACCACTGGATCGCCTCCCAGATCGACGGCAGCCCGAAGGCCTCGCCGGCGTGGATGGTGAAGTGGGCGTTCTCGCGCTGGAGGTACTCGAAGGCGTCGAGGTGGCGGGTGGGAGGGAAGCCCGCCTCGGCCCCGGCGATGTCGAAGCCGGCGACACCGCGGTCGCGCCAGGCGATGGCGAGCTCGGCGATCTCCATCGACCGGGCCTGGTGGCGCATCGCGGTGAGCAGCTGGCGCACGACGATGCGCCCGCCGGTGGCGGCGACACCCTGCGCGAAGCCCTCGGCCACCGCCGCGACGACCTCGTCGAGGGTGAGCCCGGCGTCGACGTGCTGCTCGGGGGCGTAGCGGACCTCGGCGTAGACCACGCCGTCGGCGGCCAGGTCCTCGACGCACTCCCGCGCGACCCGGGTGATCGCGGGGCCGTGCTGCATGACCGCGACCGTGTGGTCGAAGGTCTCGAGGTAGCGCACCAGCGACCCGGAGTCGGCCGACTCGGCGAACCACGCCCCGAGCGCCTCCGCGGAGTCGGCGGGCAGCGCGTGGCCGACCTCGGCGGCCAGCTCGAGGATGGTCTGGGGGCGCAGACCACCGTCGAGGTGGTCGTGCAGCAGCACCTTGGGCGCGCGCCGCACCTGGTCGTGGGTGGGCGTGGGGCGGGCGGTCGGTGCGGTCGGTGCGGTCACCCCCCGATCCTCCCGCACCGCCACCCGCGACCGGAGCGCCGGGTGGCGCGCTAGGGTCCCCAGACGGTGTCCGGTCGCGGCCGGCGCCACGACCGCCACCCGCCACGAGAGGCCCCCCATGCGCACCTTCAGCACCTTCGACGAGCTCTCCGCCGCCGCCGGCGAGGAGCTCGGCACCAGCGACTGGGTCGAGATCGACCAGGCGCGCGTCGACACCTTCGCCGACGCCACCGGCGACCACCAGTGGATCCACGTCGACGTCGAGCGCTCGGCCGAGGGCCCCTTCGGCGGCACCATCGCCCACGGCTACCTCACGCTCTCGCTGATCCCGTGGCTCGGGTCCTCGGTCTTCGCCCTCGAGACCCCCGGGGCCAAGCTCAACTACGGCGTCAACAAGGTCCGCTTCCCGAACCCGCTCCGCGTGGGCAAGCGGGTGCGCCTGACGGTCACCATGGGCGAGGTCACCGACCTCCCGGCCGGCAAGCAGATCACGCTGCGCCACGTCGTCGAGATCGAGGACGAGCCCAAGCCGGCCTGCGTGGCCGAGACCGTCGTCCTCCTGCTCGAGGGCTGAGCCCGCGCGGCGGCGCTCAGGCGCTGCCGTACGGCGTGAGCAGCTGGTCGACCGGGGCGAAGGCGTCGGTGAGCACGTCGGCGTCGCCGGTGAAGGCGTCGAGGTCGGCGTCGGCGCGCACCTCCCACCCCAGGTCGCGGAGCTCCAGGCCCGCCGCCAGCGCCGCGAGGTCGAGGGGCCGGTCGGAGCCGACGACCACGACGTTGCCGCCCGCGGTGCCCGCGAAGGCCGCCGGCCGGGCGAGCACGGCGACGTGGTCGAAGACCTCCCGCAGCGTCGCCGTCTCGGCCCGCACGAAGGCCAGCGGGCCGTGGTCGATCAGGTTCATGACGTAGACGCCGTCGGACCGCAGCACACGGTGAACGTCGTCGACGGCCTCGACCGTCGTGAGGTGCCACGGCACGGAGACCCCTCCGAAGGCATCGCCCACCACGAGGTCGCGGCTGTCGTCGGCGAGCCGGTCGAGGCCCAGGCGCCCGTCCTCGACACGCACCTCGAGGTCGGGGCCGGTCTCGAGCCCGAGCCGGTCGCGGTCGACCTCGATCACCCCCGCGTCGATCTCGGAGACCACGCTCGAGGTGCCGGGCCTGACCTCGGCGAGGTAGCGCGGCAGCGTCAGCCCGCCGCCGCCGAGGTGGAAGGCCTCGAGCGCCTCGCCGGCGGGGAAGGCGGTGTCGATGACCGTGGCCGCGGCCTGCACGTACTCGAAGTCGAGGTAGGTCGGGTCGGAGAGGTCGACGTAGGAGTTGCGCACCCCGTCGAGCACCAGCACCCGTCCGTCGGGACGCTCGGGGTCGTCCTCGACGACCGCGCAGTGGTAGGTCGTCTCCACGTCGCAGCCGCCGGGGGCCACCGCGGCGCCGAGTCCCGCGGCGCCGACCAGCACGAGGGCGGCCGCGCCGGCGCGCCAGCCGCGCACGCGCCAGTCGGCCGCGACCCCCGCGAGCACGAGCAGCACGCCGAGACCCACCAGGATCGTGCTGACCGGCACCGTCGAGACCAGCACGAACCCGGTCACGACCGTGCCGGCGATGGACCCGGCGGTGCCGAGCCCGGAGAGCCGGCCCACGACCGTGCCGGTCTCGGCCAGGGTCGTCAGCCGCAGCTTGGTCACCATCGGCGTCACCGCCGCCAGCAGGGCGCCGGGCACGAGGATGGTCAGCGTCGCGGTCGGCAGCAGCAGTCCGCCCGAGTCGAGCTCGGCGGCGCTGCGCACCAGCAGGGGGGTCAGCGCCACGACCACCCCCGAGACGGCCAGCAGCGCGCCGAGGGTGCGCCGCGGGTCCACGACGTCGGCGGCGCGACCGCCCGCCCAGGAGCCGAGGGCGATCGCGGCGAGCGCGATCCCGATGACCACGGTGTTGGTCTCGAGGGTGAGCCCGAGGTAGGGCGCCAGCAGCCGCAGCGCCACCAACTCGACCACGAGCACGGCCGCCGAGGAGCCGAAGACCAGCGCGCCCGCGGCGCGCGGGCCCAGGCCCGTGGCCGGGGTGCCGGCAGGGGTGCCGGCGGGGTCGGGGGTCATCCCACGCGGTCGATGACGATCGGGCCGACGGCGACCTCGGTGCCGGCGGGCACGACGTCGTAGCCGCCCTCCAGCGAGGCCAGGGCGCGCTCGAAGCGGGCCGGCTCGTCGGTGTGCAGCGTGAGGAGCGGCTCGCCCGCGCGCACGGCGTCGCCCGGGCGCGCGTGCCACACCACCCCGGCGCCGGCCTGCACCGGGTCCTCCTTGCGGGCACGGCCCGCACCCAGGCGCCACGCGGCCATGCCCACGGCCATCGCGTCGAGGCGGCTGAGGACACCGTCGGCCGGGGCGGTGACGACGTGCTGCTCGCGGGCCACCGGCAGCGTGGCGTCGGGGTCGCCGCCCTGGGCGGCGACCATGGCCCGCCAGGCGTCCATGGCCGACCCGTCGGCGAGCCGGTCGGCGGGGTCGACGTCGGTGACGCCGGCCGCGGTGAGCATCTCGCGGGCCAGCGCGACGGTGAGCTCGACGACGTCGGCGGGTCCGCCACCGGCGAGGACCTCCACCGACTCGCCCACCTCGAGGGCGTTGCCGGCGGTCAGGCCGAGCGGGGTCGACATGTCGGTGAGCAGGGCGACCGTGCGCACGCCGGCGTCGGTGCCGAGGGCGACCATCGTCTCCGCCAGCTCGCGGGCCCGGTCGACGGACTTCATGAACGCCCCGGTGCCGACCTTGACGTCGAGCACCAGGGCGCCGGTGCCCTCGGCGATCTTCTTGCTCATGATCGAGGAGGCGATGAGCGGGATCGCCTCGACCGTGCCGGTGACGTCGCGCAGGGCGTAGAGCTTCTTGTCGGCCGGGGCGAGCCCGTCGCCGGCGGCGCAGATGACCGCGCCGACCGACTCCAGCTGGGCCATCATCTCCTCGTTCGACAGCGCCGCGCGCCAGCCGGGGATCGACTCGAGCTTGTCGAGGGTGCCGCCGGTGTGACCCAGGCCGCGACCCGAGAGCTGCGGCACCGCCACGCCGCAGGCGGCGACGAGCGGGGCGAGCGGGAGGGTGATCTTGTCGCCCACGCCACCGGTGGAGTGCTTGTCGGCCGTGGGCCGCGAGAGCGAGGAGAAGTCCATGCGCTCCCCCGACGCGATCATCGCGGCGGTCCAGCGGGCGATCTCGGCGCGGTCCATGCCGTTGAGCAGGATCGCCATCGCCAGCGCCGACATCTGCTCGTCGGCGACCTCGCCGCGGGTGTAGGCGTCGACGACCCAGTCGACCTGGCTGTCGCTGAGGCGCTGGCCGTCGCGCTTGGTCGTGATGACCTCGACCGCGTCGTGCTTGCTCACGTGGGGCTCCTTGTCGACGGCTCCGTCGCCGTCACCGTTGGGCTGGGACCGGCACCCTAGGACAGGTCGTCGGGTCCGAAGGCATCCGGCAGGACCTCGGCCATGGTGCGCAGCCCGGAGACGGTCCACAGCTGCAGCTCACGACCGCCGTTCTCGAACAGCAGCTGGCGGCAGCGGCCGCACGGCATGATGACCGCGCCGTCGCCGTTGACGCACACGAAGTGCGTCAGCCGGCCCCCGCCGGTCAGGTGCAGCTGGCCCACGAGGCCGCACTCCGCGCACAGCGTCACGCCGTACGCCGCGTTCTCGACGTTGCAGCCGGCCACGGTGCGCCCGTCGTCGACCCGCGCCGCCGCGCCCACCGCGAAGCGGGAGTAGGGGGCGTAGGCGTGCGTCGCCGCCTCGACCGCGACGGCCCGCAGGGCCGCCCAGTCGAACCCGTCCGGGGAGTCCGGGGAGTCCGGGACGTCGGGGGCGGCCACGTCAGGCCTTCACGAACGGCTCGCCGTCGGCGGCGGGTGGACGCACCCGTCCGACGAAGCCGGCCACGACGATGACGGTGGCGAGGTAGGGCAGGGCGCCGATCAGGTCGCCGGGGATCCGGTCGACCAGGCTCAGCTGGGTGCCGAGGTTGCGCATGAACCCGAAGAACACCGCGGCCAGCGCGGCCCAGACCGGGTGCCAGCGACCCATGATGACCGCGGCGAGGGCGATGAAGCCCGTGCCGGCCGACATCTCCTTGTCGAAGGCCCCCGAGCTGCCGACGGTGTAGTAGGCGCCGCCGAGCCCGGCCAGCAGGCCGCCGAGGAGCACCGCCTGCCAGCGCAGCCGGTTGACCTTGATGCCCACGGTGTCGGCGGCCTTGGGGTGCTCGCCGACCGCGCGCACCCGCAGGCCCCAGCGGGTCTGGAAGAGCAGCAGCGCGACGACCACGACCGCGGCGTAGGTGAGGTAGACCAGGATCGTCTGCTCGAAGAGCGCCTGGCCGATCACCGGGATGTCGCTGAGCACGGGCACGGCCAGCGGCTCGAGCGGGTCGGGGTTGTTGAGGCGACCGGTGCTCTCGCTGGGGATCTGGCCCAGCAGGAAGCCGGTCAGGCCGGTGGCGAAGGCGACGATGACGACGCCGAGCACGACCTGGTTGACCTGGTAGCGCAGCGCGAAGAGACCCAGGATCGCCGAGACGAGCATGCCGGCGAGCGCGCCGCCGAGCAGGCCGAAGGGCGCGCACAGCCACAGCGGGATGAAGGCCAGCGACGACAGCGCGATGCTGGCGAAGAGCGAGGCCGAGAAGGCGCCGGCGAGGAACTGGCCCTCGATGGCGATGTTGATGACGCCGGCCCGCTCGCACACCACGCCGGCCAGTGCGCCGAGCACCAGCGGGGTGGCGATGCTGATCGTGCCGGGGATCGGGTTGGAGATCGAGGCCTGGAAGCCCTCGCCCTGGTCGGCGAAGGCCCACGCCATGAAGGCGACGTAGAACGACAGACCGACCAGGACGTAGAGCAGGAGCCCGAGTCCGCCGCGGGGCACGCGGTTGAGGGCGGCGAGCACGACGCCGGCCAGGGCGAGCACCAGGGCCACCCAGTTCACCAGGGAGCCGTCGAGGGAGCGCGGCTGGCTGTCGGCCGAGCGCTGGGCCTCGAGCAGGTAGGTGACCGAGAAGCTGTCGGTGGTGAGCCGGAAGAGCAGCACCATCGCGGCGGCCAGGGCGAAGACCACCACCAGCCGCACCTGACGGCGCACGTCGGCCCGGTCGCGCACCTGCTCCTCAGGGGCCTCGCTGCGTGCGGGGGCGTCGACGACGCTCATCCTCCCCATCCCTTCGCCTCGACGCTGGAGCCCTGCCCGCGTCCCTTGATCCGGAAGATGCCGCGCACCAGGGCCGGTGCGGCGACGAACAGCACGATGAGCGCCTGGAGCACCTGCGAGAGCTCCGGGGCGATGCCGGCGGCGCCCTGCATCGACAGGCCTCCGGCCGAGAGCGCCCCGAAGAGCAGACCGGCCAGGACCGTGCCGACGGGGGTGGCCCGGCCCAGCAGGGCGACGGTGATGGCGTCGAAGCCCACGGTGCCGGCGACCTGGTCGGTCACCGAGTTCTGCTGGCCCAGCACCGTCATCGTGACCGCCAGCCCGGCCAGCACGCCGGCCAGCGTCATCGCGGTGACGTAGACGCGGGGCACGCTCATGCCGGCGGTGCGGGCGGCGTCGGGGTTGGCGCCGACGGCGCGCATCTCGAAGCCCAGCGTGCTGCGCTCCAGCAGCCACCACACGACGAGGGCGGCCAGCACGGCCAGCACGATCCCGAGGTGCAGGTTGCCGATCGCGGGGAAGGTCGCGCTGTCGTCGACCGGCGGGGAGAGCTTGTTGTCGCTGTTGGGGCGCTGGAAGGCCTCGAGACCGAGGAAGTAGAGCACCACGAAGCGGGCGACGTTGTTGAGCATGATCGTGGTGATCACCTCGTGCGCGCCGGTGCGGGCCTTGAGCAGCCCGATCACCCCGCCCCACAGCGCGCCGGCCACCAGCGCCGCGAGCAGCGCCACGAGCGCGTGCAGCCCGGTGGGCAGGTCCCAGGTGAAGCCGACGTAGCCCGCGGCGAGGCCCGCGACCAGCATCTGGCCCTGGGCGCCGATGTTGAACAGCCCGGCACGGAAGGCCAGGCTCACGCCCAGGCCGGCGCAGATGAGCGGGGCGGCGCGGTTGAGGGTGCGGGTGAGGGCGTCGGCGCCGCCGAGCGAGCCGTTGACCAGCGCGGCGTAGCCGTCGCCGACCGCCTCGCCGGCGAAGCGGAAGAAGTCCCAGGGGTAGCTGAAGAAGTACGGCAGCGAGCCCAGCACGCGCTCGGTGGAGAACACGATGAGCACCGCGCCGACCACGAGCGCGAGCACGACGGCCAGCACGCTGTCGACGACGGTCGGCACGAAGGCGGAGGCGTCGAAGCGCCGGCGCGGGGCCGCGGCGGCCTCGTGGGGGTCGACCCGGTCGGGGTCGACGACGGGCGGGGCGGCGGGGCCCTTCTGCGGGTCGCTCATGCCGCTCCTCCCCCGGTGCCGTGGGTGCCGGCGCCGGTGGCGCTGGTGGCCCCGGTCTGGTCGGTGTCCGTGGCGCCGGCCATCATCAGGCCGATCTCCTCTCGGGGGATGTCGGGGGTGACGGTGCCGACGATGCGGCCGTCGTACATGACCGCGATCCGGTCGGAGAGCGCGAAGACCTCGTCGAGCTCGGTCGACACGATGATCACCGCCGTGCCCTTGTCGCGCTCCTCGACGATGCGCTTGTGGATGAACTCGATGGAGCCGACGTCGACGCCGCGGGTGGGCTGGGAGGCGATGAGCACCTTGAGCGGGCGGGAGAACTCCCGGGCCACGACGACCTTCTGCTGGTTGCCGCCCGAGAGCGCGCTGACGGGGGTCTCCATGGTCTCGGTGCGGATGTCGAACTCCTCGATGCGCTGGCGGGCGTTGGCCTCGATGGCGCCCAGTCGCAGCGCGGGGCCGCTGGCGAACTGCTCGCTGCGGAAGAGGTCGAGCACGAGGTTCTCGCGCACGCTGAAGGAGCCGACGTAGCCGTCGTGGGAGCGGTCCTCGGGCACGTAGCCGATGCCGTCCTCCAGGCTCTGGCGCGGGCCGTGGCGGCTGATGTCGCGCCCGTCGAGCCAGATCTCGCCGGCGTCGGGGCGCACGAGCCCGAGCAGTGACTTGATCAGCTCGGTCTGCCCGTTGCCCTGCACGCCGGCGATGCCGAGCACCTCACCGGCGCGGGCGACGAAGGAGACGTCCTTGACGACCTGGTGGCCGCGGGGGTCGATGACGGTGACGTTGCGGGCCTCCAGCACCGGCTCGCCGACCGCGGCGGCGGCCTTGTCGACGACCAGCTGCACGGAGCGGCCGACCATCATCTCGGCCAGCTCGGCCTCGCTGGCGGTGGGCTCGGCGGTGCCGACGACCTTGCCGCGGCGGATCACGCTGATCCGGTCACCGACGGCGCGGACCTCGCGCAGCTTGTGGGTGATGAAGATGATCGAGGTGCCCTGGGCGCGCAGCTCGCGCATGATGCCCATGAGCTCGTCGATCTCCTGCGGGGTCAGCACCGCGGTCGGCTCATCGAGGATGAGCACCTTCGCCTCGTTGGCCAGCGCCTTGATGATCTCGACGCGCTGCTGCACGCCGACGGGGAGGTCCTCCACGAGGGCCTCGGGGTCGACGGCGAGCCGGTAGCGCTCGGAGAGCTCGCGCACCAGCCGTGAGGCGGCCTTGCGGTCGAGCACGCCGAGGCCGCGGGTGCGCTCGCGCCCGAGCATGACGTTCTCGGCGACGGTGAAGGGCGGCACGAGCATGAAGTGCTGGTGCACCATGCCGATGCCGGCGGCGATGGCGTCGGCCGGCGAGGCGAAGGCCACCGGCTCCCCGTCGACCAGGATCTCGCCCTCGGAGGGGTCGAGCAGGCCGTAGAGCATGTTCATCAGCGTGGACTTGCCGGCGCCGTTCTCGCCGAGCAGGCAGTGGATCTCACCGGGCCTGATCGTGAGGTCGATGCCGTCGTTGGCGGTGAAGGAGCCGAACCGCCTGGTCAGGCCCCTGATCTCGAGTTCCATCTACTCCCTCACGACGTACGTCGGCCGCTCCCCCGAGATGGCCGGGGGACGACCCTAGACCCGACAGGTCGGGGCGGGGTCCCCGCCCCGACCTGTCGGAGGTGCTGCTGTGCTGTGCTGGTGCTAGTGCTGTGCTGCTGGTGCCGGTCGGCCGGATCGGCCGGGGGCGGCGTGTCAGCCGACGGTGATCTCGCCGTCGATGATCTGCTGCTTGAGGTCCTCGATGGTGGCCTGGAGCTCCTCGTCGACGTCGTCGCTGAACGGGGCGAGCTTGACGCCCTCGTTCTCCAGCGTGCCGACGTAGACCTCGTTGGAGAACTCGTCCTCGGCGGAGGCGAGCACGGCGTCCTGCACGGCGACGTCCATGCCCTTCATGACCGAGGTCAGCAGCACGTCGCAGTACTCCTCGGCCGAGACGCAGCCGTCGGTGTCGACCCAGATCGCCTTGACGTCGTTGTCCTGGGCGGCCTGCAGGCCACCGAGGCCGGCGGGTCCGGCGACCGGGAAGATGACGTCGGCGCCCTGGTTGATCATCTCCGTGGCCGTCGACTGGCCGAGGTTCTTGTCCTCGAAGTCGTTGGTGAAGGAGCCCTCGGCGGACTCGGGGTCCCAGCCGATGACCTGCACGTCGGAGCCGGTGTCCTCGTTGTAGCGCTCGACGCCCTGCACGAAGCCGGTCATGAAGATGGTGACCGTGGGGATGTTCAGGCCGCCGAAGGTGCCGACGACGCCGGACTCCGAGGAGGCCGCGGCGGTGTAGCCGGCCAGGAAGGAGGGCTCGGCGGTGTTGAAGGTGAGGCCCTTGACGTTGGCCGGGGCGGTGTTGTCGCCCTTGTCGTCGGTGTAGGCGAAGTCGACGATGGAGAAGTCGACGTCCTTGTTCTTCTTCGCGGCGGCCAGGGTGGAGTCGCCGAGGAGGAAGCCGACCGTGGTGATCGAGTTGCAGCCCTGGCTGACCAGCTCGTTGATGTTGTCGTTGAACTCGGAGGGGTCGTTCGACTCGATGTCGGCCTCCTGCATCCCGTAGGCCTCGACCGCGTCGCGCAGGCCCTGGCGGGAGGTCTGGTTGAACGACTTGTCGTCGAAACCGCCCGAGTCGGAGACCATGCAGGCCTTGAAGTCGGGGAACTGCTGGCTCGGGTCGGCCGAGGCCGACTCCGAGGTGCTCTCGGACGGCGTCGACGCGGGGTCCTCGCCGGCGTCGGTCTCGCGCTCGCCGCACGCGGACAGGGACAGGGCGACCATGGTGGCCACCGCAGCGATTCGGGCCGTCTTCTTCACGGCGATCCTCCTGGGTTCGTGACTGGCACCCCGCAGCGCGGGGCACATCGCGTCACCCTAGGTGGGCCCGGACGCCTTGTGCGCCCCGCGAGCCGAATTTCGTGAGGTTGTTACCTGTCGGTGACCAAGCTGCGCACCGCGGCCTCCGCGAGCATCGTCGCGCCGACCCCGATCGCCCGCTCGTCGACCTGGAGGTTGCCCTGGTGCAGGTCGTAGGTGGGCCCGCCCGGGGTGCGCGTGCCGAGGCGCAGCATGGCGCCCGGGACGCGGTCGAGGTACCACCCGAAGTCCTCGCCGCCCAGGCTCTGCGGCGCCAGCACCTCGGCCTCGGGGCCGAGGACGTCGCGCACCGCCCCGGTGAGCACGTGGTGGGCCGAGGCCTCGTTGACCACCGGGGGCACGCCCCGCTGGTAGTCGAGGTCGGCGGTGACGCCGTAGGGCCGCACGACGTCGTGGACGACCTCGCGCACCAGCTTCTCGCAGTCGGCCCAGGCCACGGCGTCGCGGATGCGGATGGTGCCGGCCACCAGGCCGCGCCCCGGGATGACGTTGGCGGCCGAGCCGGCGTTGACGATGCCCCACACCACGCTGACCCCGGCGCGCGGGTCGAGGCGGCGGGAGAGGATCGCGGGCAGCTCGGTGACGATCTTGGCCAGGGCGAAGGTCAGGTCGCCGGTCAGGTGGGGGCGCGAGGTGTGCCCGCCGGTGCCGCGCAGCCGGATCTCCACCTTGTCGGTGGCACTGGTCAGCGCCCCGAGGCGCAGCCCGACCTGCCCCACGTCGACGGCGGGGTCGCAATGCAGGGCGAAGGCGCGCGAGAGACCGTCGAGGCGGCCCAGCTTCATCAGGTGCAGCGCTCCCCCGGGCATGACCTCCTCGGCCGGCTGGAAGAACAGCCTCACCCGTCCGGGCAGCAGCCCCGCCCGGTGCACCTCGGCCAGCGCGAGCGCGGCGCCGACCAGCGAGGTCGTGTGCACGTCGTGGCCGCAGGCGTGGGCCACGCCCGGTGTCGTGCTGGCCCAGTCGTGGCCGGTGTCCTCCTGCACGGGCAGCGCGTCGAGGTCGGCGCGCAGGCCGACCGCGGGCTCCCCGTCGTCGGGCCCGAGCTCGGCGACCAGGCCGGTCTGCGGCAGCAGCTCGACCTCCCAGCCGGCGGCCGCGACCCGCGCCGCGACGACCTCCGTCGTGCGCGTCTCGGCCCACGACAGCTCGGGGTGGGCGTGCAGGTCGCGGCGCAGGGCGACGAGCGCGTCACTGTGGGCGGCGACGGAGGCGGCGATCACCGCTGACGCGGTCGTGGGAGCAGTGGGGCCGTCGGAGGACATCGGGTGCAGGCTAGTTCACCGGGCGTCGGCGCCCGGCGGGTGTCCGCCCGACCCGTGCCGGTCGTCGTGCCGGTCGTCGCGGTCGCCGTCGTACGCCGCGAGCAGCCGGTCGGCGGCCACGGTGGCGGGCAGCTCGCCCGCGAGCACCTGGGCGCGGACCTCGGCGCGGAGGGCGCGCACGCCGGGCGAGAGCCGCAGCCGCTGGTCGAGCTCGTCGCGCACCATCGCCCAGGTGAAGTCGAGCTGCTGCTCGGCGCGCTTGGCCGCCAGCCCCGCCTCGCCGAGGTGCGCGCGGTGGCCCAGCACCCGCTCCCACAGGTCGTCGACGCCGGTGCCCTCCAGCGCCGAGCAGGTCACCACCGGTGGGGCCCACTCCCCCGCGCCGCGCACCATGCGCAGCGCGCCGGCGAGGTCGCGGGCGGCGGCGCGGGCCTCCTGCTCGCGGTCGCCGTCGGCCTTGTTGACCGCGATGACGTCGGCGATCTCGAGGATCCCCTTCTTGATGCCCTGGAGCTGGTCGCCGGTGCGGGCGAGGGTGAGGAAGAGGAACGTGTCGACCATGCCGGCCACGGTGACCTCCGACTGCCCCACGCCGACGGTCTCGACCAGCACCACGTCGTGGCCGGCGGCCTCCAGCACCGCCATGGCCTGCACCGTGGCCTGGGCGACGCCGCCGAGGGTGCCCGCCGAGGGCGAGGGCCGGATGAAGGCGGCCGGGTCGGTGGCCAGGCGCCCCATCCGGGTCTTGTCGCCGAGCACCGAGCCGCCCGTGCGCACCGAGGACGGGTCGACGGCGAGCACGCCGACGCGGTGGCCGGCGGCGGTCAGCCGGGTGCCGAGCGCCTCGATGAAGGTCGACTTGCCGACGCCGGGCACCCCGGAGACGCCCACCCGCACCACGCCCGCCGCGGCGCCGCCCGCCGGGCCGCCGGAGCCCCCGGCCAGCGCGGTCAGCAGCTCGCGCGCCTGGCGGCGGTGCTGCGGGCGCGAGCTCTCGACCAGCGTGATCGCCTGCGACACCGCGGCGCGCCGCTGGGCGCGGACGCCCTCGACGAGGGCTTCGACGTCGACGGGCACGGGGCCCGGCCTCAGTGGCCCAGCTGCTCGCGCAGCCGGGCCAGCAGGTCGAGGGCCGACTCGGCGATGACGGTGCCGGGCAGGAAGACCGCGGCCGCGCCCATCTCCTGCAGCGTGGGCACGTCGTCGGGCGGGATCACGCCCCCGATCACCACCATGATGTCGGGCCGGCCCTGCTCGGCCAGCGCCTCGCGCAGCGCCGGGAGCAGGGTGAGGTGGCCGGCGGCCAGCGAGCTGACGCCGACGATGTGCACGTCGGCGTCCACGGCCTGCTGGGCGACCTCCTCGGGCGTGGAGAACAGCGGCCCCACGTCGACGTCGAAGCCCATGTCGGCGAAGGCCGAGACGATCACCTTCTGGCCGCGGTCGTGACCGTCCTGGCCCATCTTGGCCACCAGGATGCGCGGGCGGCGACCCTCGGCCTCCTCGAAGTCGGCGGTGGCGTCGAGCACCTGCTGCACCTTGCCGGCGCCCGGCCCGTCGCCGCTGCCCGACTCGTCCCTGAACACGCCGGAGATCGTACGGATGACCGCCTGGTGGCGCCCGTAGACCTTCTCCAGCGCGTCGGAGATCTCCCCGACGGTGGCCTTCGCGCGCGCGGCGTCGACGGCCAGCGCGAGCAGGTTGCCGTCGAGGGAGCCGTCGGTGGCCGGGCCCTGCTCGGCCGAGCGGGTCAGCGCCGCGAGGGTGCGCTCGACCTCCCGGTCGTCGCGCTCGGCGCGCAGCCGCTCGAGCTTGGCGATCTGCTGGCGGTAGACGTCGTCGTTGTCGACGCGCAGCACGTCGAGCCTGTCCTCCGCGGCCAGGCGGTAGGTGTTGACGCCGATGACCTTCTGCGCCCCGGAGTCGATGCGCGCCTGCGTGCGGGCGGCCGCCTCCTCGATGCGCATCTTGGGGATGCCCTGCTCGATGGCCTTCGCCATGCCCCCGGCGCGCTCGGCCTCCTGGATGTGGGCCCACGCCTTCTCGGCCAGGTCGTGGGTGAGCCGCTCGATGTAGTAGGAGCCCGCCCAGGGGTCGATCGTGCCCGTCGTACCGCTCTCCTGCTGCAGCAGCAGCTGGGTGTTGCGCGCGATGCGGGCCGAGAAGTCGGTGGGCAGCGCGATCGCCTCGTCGAGGGCGTTGGTGTGCAGCGATTGGGTGTGGCCCTGGGTGGCGGCCATCGCCTCGATGCAGGTGCGCTGGACGTTGTTGAAGACGTCCTGGGCGGTGAGCGACCAGCCGCTGGTCTGGCTGTGGGTGCGCAGGCTGAGCGACTTGGGGTTCTGCGGGTCGAACTGCCGCACCAGCCGCGCCCACAGGGCGCGGGCCGCGCGCAGCTTGGCCACCTCCATCGAGAAGTTCATCCCGATGGCCCAGAAGAACGACAGCCGCGGCGCGAACTGGTCGATGGTCATGCCGGTGCCGAGCCCGGCGCGGATGTACTCGACGCCGTCGGCGAGGGTGTAGGCCAGCTCGAGGTCGGCGGTCGCCCCGGCCTCCTGGATGTGGTAGCCGGAGATCGAGATCGAGTTGAAGCGCGGCATGCGCGCCGAGGTGTAGCTGAAGATGTCGGAGATGATCCGCATCGAGGGTGCCGGCGGGTAGATGTAGGTGTTGCGGACCATGAACTCCTTGAGGATGTCGTTCTGGATGGTCCCCGCGAGCTGCTCCGGCGCCACCCCCTGCTCCTCGGCGGCGGCGATGTAGAGCGCCAGCACGGGCAGGACGGCGCCGTTCATGGTCATCGACACCGACATCTCGTCGAGCGGGATGCCGTCGAAGAGGGTGCGGGTGTCGTAGATGGAGTCGATGGCCACGCCCGCCATGCCCACGTCGCCGCGCACGCGCGGGTGGTCGGAGTCGTAGCCGCGGTGGGTGGCCAGGTCGAAGGCGACGGAGAGGCCCTTCTGGCCGGCCGCCAGGTTGCGCCGGTAGAACGCGTTGGACTCCTCGGCGGTCGAGAAGCCGGCGTACTGGCGCACGGTCCAGGGCTGGGTGGTGTACATCGTCGGGTAGGGCCCGCGCAGGAACGGGCTCAGCCCGGGGTAGGTGTCGAGGGCGTCGAGGCCCTCGAGGTCGGCCTCGGTGTACTGCGACCGGATCTCGATGCCCTCGGGCGCGGTCCAGGGCCGCGCCTCGGGCCGCGGCGCGCTCGTGGTGCCGCGGGCCTCGAGCGGCAGGCCGGCGAAGCTCTTCGGGACGGTCATGCGAGGTGCTCCCTCGTGCGGGTCAGGAAGGACAGGGCGTCGACACCGAGCGCGCAGGCGTCGTCGGTGCCGTCGAGGGGCTTGCCGGCCACCACGACGTGGCGCGCGCCGGCCTCGCGCAGGGCGCGGGCCGCGGCGGTGCCCCAGGCGGCGTAGGTCGCGTCGCTGCCGGCGAGCACCGCCACCCGCTGCCCGTCGTACGCCGAGAGCAGCGCATCGACGTCGGCGGTGGCCCCGGCGACGTCGACGCCGACACCGCCCGCGGCGAGCAGGTTGGTGGCGAAGGTCGCCCGCGCGGTGTGCGAGGCCACCGACCCGAGGGTCGCCAGGAAGGCCCGGGCCGTCGGCGGGTCGTCGCGCAGCGCCTCGAAGGCCGCGCCGTAGGGGCGCACGCCGACCCAGCCCGACGCGGAGTCGGGGGTGACCGGCTCGCGCTCGGGCAGGACCTCGTCGACCTGGGGGAACTCGGTGAGCCCGGTGAGGGGTCGCCGGCGGCGGGCGACCTCGTCGTCGCGGCGCTCGACGGTCCGTGCCACGCGGGCCAGCAGCGAGCCGTCGGCCAGGGCGGCCGCCGCGCCGCCGACCTCCTCGGTGCGGCCGAGCTCGGCCCAGCCGGCGACGGCGAGGTCGTCGGTGAGCTTCTCCACGGCGTAGGAGCCGCCGGCGGGGTCGGCGACGTGGGCGACGTGGGCCTCGTCGACGAGCAGCGCGGAGGTGTTGCGGGCGATCCGGCGGCCCAGCGCCTCGGGGCGGCCCAACGGGCTGTCGAAGGGCAGCACGGTGACGGCCTCGGCCCCGCCGACGCCCGCGGCGAACGCCGCCACCGTGGTGCGCAGCATGTTCACGTAGGGGTCGTAGCGGCTCATCATCGGCCGGCTGGTCACGACGTGCTGGCGCTGGGCCAGCCGCACCCGCTCCTCGTCGGTGACGCCGCTGAGCTCCAGCACCCGCGCCCAGAGCCGGCGGGCCGCGCGCAGCTTGGCGATGGTGGCGAACTGGTCGTCGGTGGCGGCGTAGCGCACCTCGAGCAGGCCGGCGGCCTCGGCGACGGTGAGGCCCGCCCCGGTGAGGGCCCGCAGGTAGGCCGCGGCCACGGCCATCGACCAGCCGAGCTCCTGGGCGTCGGAGGCGCCGCGGTCGTGGACGGCGGTGGCGTCGACGACCACGCCGAGCAGCCCGCGCTCGTGGGCGGCACGGGCCACGGCGACCAGGGGGGCGAGGTCCACCTCGCCGGCTGGGCCGGCGCCCGGGCCGGTGCCGTGGCGCAGGGCCGCGCCGAGGGGGTCGGCGCCGAGGTTGGTGCCCACGGCGAGGTCGCGCTCGCCGGCGTGGGCGAGGAAGCCCTCGGCCAGCGCCTGCTGCGCCGCCGCGTCGCCGCGGGCCTCCAGCACGACGGGCGCGAGGTCGAGCAGCACGCCGTCGAGGGCGGTGGCGAGATCGGCGTCGGGCGCCGCGCACAGCCACAGCGAGGTCACGCCTCCCTCGAGGTCGACCAGGAGGGTCTCGTTGGCCGCCCTGGCGTCGGCGCCGGCGGGCAGGTCGAGGTGGGCGCGCACGTCCCAGTCCCCGGCGCGCTGCGGGCGGCCCTCGGTCCGGAGCCCCTCGAGCAGGTCGGAGGTGCCGAGCGGGGTGACCGCGATGTCGTCGAGGGTGGTGCGGGTCAGCCGCTCCCACACGAGCGCGTCGGGGTCGTCCTCGCCGAGGCGACGCGCCTTGCGCAGCACGCCGGCCGCGGCCCTCTCCCAGTCGGCGCGGTCCCACCGGTCGCCGGCGTCGGCCAGGTCGAGCGCGCCCTGCTCGGGCTCGAGCTCCGCGGGCTCCTCGAGACCGCCTTCGACTTCAGTCATGGCGGCACCCTAGGGACGCGACGTGACGGCGGCCACCGAGTGTGACCTTTTCGACCCCGACCCGTCCCCGGGGCGGTGTTCACCGTCAGGCCGCGCGCCCGTCGCGGTGCCGTCGTCCGGCGGGCCCACCGTGGGCGCATGCGGATCGCCGTGGTCTCCGAGTCCTTCCTGCCCGCCGTCGACGGCACCACCACGACGGTCAGGGCGGTGGTCGACCGTCTGGTCGACCGTGGCCACCAGGTGGTGGTGGTCGCGAGCGGGCCGGGGCTCACCACCTACCGCGGCGCCCGGGTCGTGCGCATCAGCGCGCTGACCAGGCCGGGCGGCCAGGTCCGGGCCGCCCTCGACGCGTTCGCGCCCGACGTCGTGCAGGTCACGGGGCCGGGCACGATCGGCCGCAAGGCGCTCAAGCACACCCACCGCACCGGCGTGCCCTCCCTGGTCGTGCAGCAGGCCCCGCCGCGCGACCTGACCTGGGAGCGCTGGCGCAGCACGGTCGCCGAGCGCACCGACCACCTCGTCGTCACCGCCCCCTGGCTGGCCGACCGCTTCTCCTCCCTCGGCGTCGCCGCCGGCACGTGGCTGCCGGGGGTCGACGCCCGCGCCTACACCCCGGCCCTGCGCGACCCGTGGCTGCACGACCACTGGGCGCGGGCGCGCTCGGCCCGCGGTCCCCTGGTGGTGGTCGGCTACGTCGGCAGCCTGCACAAGCGCCACGGGGTGCGGCGGCTGGCCGAGCTGGCCGACGTGCCGGGCATCCGCCCCGTCGTCATCGGCACCGGGCCGCAGGAGGACTGGCTGCGCGAGCGACTGCCCGCGGCCAAGGTCACCGGCGCGCTGTCGACCGGCGACCTCACCGTGGCGCTGGCCTCCCTCGACGTCCTGGTGCACCCCGGCGAGGAGGAGACCTGCTGCCACGCGCTGCGCGAGGGCGCCGCGAGCGCGCTGCCCCTGGTGGCGCCGCGCAGCGGGGGCGCCCGCGACCTCGTGCTGCCGCTGGAGACCGGCCTGCTCTACGACCCCGACCGTCCCGGGGCCCTGGCCCGCGCGGTGGCGGCGGTGGCCGCCGACCCGCGGCGCGCCCTGCTCGGTCACCGGGGCCGCGAGCTCGCGCTCGACCGCTCGTGGACCGACGCCGCCGACGAGCTCCTCGGCCACCTGGACCGCCTGGCCCGGGGTCACGCGGGCGCCCGCCCCGCGCACGGGGTCTGAACCGGCCCTGAGCGGCGCCTGAGCCGGTCCTGAGCGGCGGCGAGTCCCGTCGACGGGGGATATGTCACACGCCACGATGGAACTCACCCCCCAGATGGGGGGTAGCGTTTGTGACGTGGCAACCCCGACTCTCGTCAGAGGAGCGCGCGCTTCGCGCTCGACGATCACGCTGAAGATCCTGATGGCCGCCAGCGGGCTGGTGTTCATCGGATTCGTCCTCGCGCACATGTACGGCAACCTCAAGGCCTTCGGTGGCGAGGAGTCGTTCAACGAGTACGCCGAGCACCTGCGCACCATCGGGGAGCCCCTGCTCCCCGAGAGCGGCCTGCTGTGGATCCTGCGTCTCGGCCTCATCGCGGCGCTCGTGGTCCACGTGGCCTCGGCGTTCGCGCTGTGGAAGCGCGCCAGCGACGCCCGGCCGGTGAAGTACCAGGTCGCCAAGCGCCGCAACTCCTCGCTGTCCTCGCGGACCATGCGGTGGGGCGGCCTGACGATCCTGGCGTTCCTCGTGTGGCACCTGCTGAACTTCTCGATCGTCAAGATCAACCCGGCCGGCGGGGAGACCAACAACCCCTACCAGCTGATGGTCGACACCTTCGACCTGTGGTGGATGACGCTCATCTACCTGGTCGCGATGGCCGCGCTGGCGATGCACCTGCACCACGGCACCTTCAGCGCGATGCAGACCCTCGGCTTCACCCAGACCGTCGCCGCCCGCTCCCGGGCACGCCTGGCCGGCTGGGTCGTCGCCGTGGTCGTCGCCGGCGGATTCTCGCTGGTCCCCCTGTTCACCCTCTTCGGCGTCATCGAGTAAAGGGAGCCCCTCCATGGCAACCACCGACACGTACCTCAACCAGCCGTCGCAGCAGCAGTCCGACGACGCCCACGGCTACTACACGCCCGGTGCGCCGCTCGTCGACGAGAAGGCCCCGACCGGCCCCATCGCGATGCGCTGGACCAACCGCAAGTTCTCCAACGCGCTGGTCAACCCCGCGAACCGGCGCAAGCTCAACATCATCATCGTCGGCACCGGGCTCGCCGGCGGCGCGGCCGCGGCCACGCTCGGCGAGGCCGGCTACAACGTGAAGTCCTTCTGCTACCAGGACTCCCCGCGCCGGGCGCACTCCATCGCCGCGCAGGGCGGCATCAACGCCGCGAAGAACTACAAGGAGGACGGCGACTCCGTCCACCGCCTCTTCTACGACACCGTCAAGGGCGGCGACTACCGCTCGCGCGAGTCGAACGTCTACCGCCTGGCCGAGGTCAGCACCAACATCATCGATCAGTGCGTCGCCCAGGGCGTGCCCTTCGCCCGTGAGTACGGCGGCCTGCTCGACAACCGCTCCTTCGGCGGCGTGCAGGTCTCGCGCACCTTCTACGCCCGCGGCCAGACCGGCCAGCAGCTGCTCATCGGCGCCTACCAGGCCCTGGAGCGCCAGGTCGCCGCCGGCACCGTCACCACCTTCACCCGCCACGAGATGCTCGAGCTGGTCATGGTCGACGGCAAGGCCCGCGGCATCATCGCCCGCGACATGGCCACCGGCGAGATCGAGACCCACCTCGCCGACGCGGTCGTGCTCGCCTCCGGCGGCTACGGCAACGTCTTCTTCCTCTCCACCAACGCCATGGGCTGCAACGTCACCGCGACGTGGCGGGCCCACCGCAAGGGCGCCTACATGGCCAACCCCTGCTACACCCAGATCCACCCGACCTGCATCCCGGTCTCGGGCGAGCACCAGTCGAAGCTGACCCTGATGTCGGAGTCGCTGCGTAACGACGGCCGCATCTGGGTGCCCAAGAAGGCCGAGGACTGCGACAAGGACCCCCGCGACATCCCCGAGGAGGACCGCGACTACTACCTCGAGCGGATCTACCCCTCCTTCGGCAACCTCGTGCCCCGCGACATCGCCTCGCGCCAGGCCAAGAACGTCTGCGACGAGGGCCGCGGCGTCGGCCCGATGGTCGGCGACTTCCGCCGCGGCGTCTACCTCGACTTCTCCGACGCCATCGCGCGCCTGGGCAAGGACGGCATCGAGGCCAAGTACGACAACCTCTTCGACATGTACGAGCGGATCACGGGTGAGAACCCCTACGAGGTCCCGATGCGGATCTACCCCGCCGTGCACTACGTCATGGGCGGTCTGTGGGTCGACTACGACCTCCAGTCCAACCTCGAGGGGCTCTTCGTCACCGGCGAGGCCAACTTCTCCGACCACGGCGCCAACCGCCTCGGCGCCTCGGCGCTGATGCAGGGCCTGGCCGACGGCTACTTCGTGCTGCCCAACACCATCCGCGACTACCTCGCCCACGCGCCCTTCGCGCCGATCGACGAGTCGCACCCGGCGGTGGCCGAGGCCAAGAAGTCCGTCGAGGACCGGATCGCGAAGCTGCTCTCCATCCAGGGCACCCGCTCGGCCGACAGCTACCACAAGGAGCTGGGCCACATCATGTGGGAGTACTGCGGCATGGAGCGCTCCGAGCCCGGGCTGCGCAAGGCGATCGACATGATCCGCGAGCTCAAGGCCGACTTCTGGAGCAACCTCAAGGTCCTCGGCACCGCCGACAGCCTCAACCAGAGCCTCGAGAAGGCCGGCCGCGTCGCCGACTTCATCGAGCTCGGCGAGCTCATGTGCATCGACGCCCTCAACCGCCGCGAGTCCTGCGGCGGCCACTTCCGCGCCGAGTCGCAGACCGACGAGGGCGAGGCGCTGCGCCACGACGACGAGTTCGCCTACGTCGCGGCCTGGGAGTTCGGCGGCGACGCCGGCCAGCCGGTGCTGCACAAGGAAGACCTTCTCTACACGGCCATCGAGATGAAGCAGCGGAGCTACAAGTGAACCTGACCCTCAACATCTGGCGGCAGGCCAACCCCACCGCCGCCGGCGCCATGCACCAGTACCACGTGCAGGACATCTCCGAGGACATGAGCTTCCTGGAGATGCTCGACGTGCTCAACGAGCAGCTCAACGAGCAGGGCGAGGACCCGGTCGCCTTCGACCACGACTGCCGTGAGGGCATCTGCGGCTCGTGCGACCTGATGATCGACGGTCAGGCCCACGGCCCCGAGGTCACCACGACCTGCCAGCTGCACATGCGGTCCTTCAAGGACGGCCAGGAGATCACCATCGAGCCCTGGCGTGCCAGCGCCTTCCCGGTGATCAAGGACCTGATCGTCGACCGCTCGGCCTTCGACCGGATCATCCAGGCCGGCGGCTACGTGTCGGTCAACACCGGCGCCGCGCCCGACGCCCACGCCACCCCGGTGCCGCAGGCCGACGCGCTCAAGGCCTTCAACGTCGCCACCTGCATCGGTTGCGGCGCCTGCGTCGCCGCCTGCCCCAACGGGTCGGCCTCGCTCTTCATGGGCGCCAAGATCACCCACCTCGGCCGACTCCCCCAGGGCCAGCCCGAGCGCGACGAGCGCGTGGTCAACATGGTCGCCCAGCACGACCACGAGGGCTTCGGCGGCTGCACCAACATCGGCGAGTGCACCGCGGCGTGCCCCAAGGAGATCCCGCTCGACGTGATCTCCCAGCTCAACCGCGACCTGCGCACGGCGATCCGCAACGGCCACTGAGAGCGTCACCCAGTCCCCCGCACCACCACACGAAGGGCCCCGACCGCGAGCGGTCGGGGCCCTTCGTCGTGGGCGGGTGCCGTCCTGCCGGTCAGTCCTGGGCGCGGGCCCGCAGCGCCTTCAGGCCGAGGCGGCCCAGCACGACGGCGATGACCAGGTTGACCACGATCAGCACGGTGTGGGCCACCCAGTAGCCGGTCGGGCGGTCCTCCCCCGAGGCGTGCGCCGACCACAGGTTGCGGGTGAACATCGCGTAGGTCACGACGTTCCACACCGCCACCCCCAGCAGCAGCCAGGCGTGCTTGCGCTCGAACCTCATCGGTCCTCCCCCTTGGTCGTCCTGAGCACGACGGCGAGCGCCGCCGCGCCGGTGGCGGCCCCGGCCACGAAGGGCCGGACCCGCGAGCCCGCCGCCTCACCGGCGGCGCGGGCGGTGCCGTCGAGCGCTCCCCCGGACGCCAGCGGCGGGCCCTGCACCGGGTCGGCCGGCTCGGCGACCCGGGCGGCGCGCGCGGCGCGCGTGGTGAAGGCGAAGGCCGCGGCGTAGAGCACGAGGCGGGAGAAGTAGTTGATCCACACCAGCAGGATCAGCGCGATCCCGAAGGCCTGGGCCGCCGGCTGCTCGCGCGTGGCGGCGAGCAGCACCCCGGAGAGCTGCTTGAGGGCCTCGAAGACCACGGCGCCGAGCAGCGCCCCCTGCCACAGCGAGCGGGCGGGCACGTGGGGCTCGGCCAGCAGCCGGAACATCGCGTAGAACAGCACCGTGTTGGCGGCCAGGCCGAAGACCACCGTGAGCAGCCGCACCAGCCACGACAGCTCCTCGCCCAGGCCGAGGGCGTCGAGGATGACGGTCGAGAACGCGCTCACCAGGCCGGCCACGGCCACCGAGAGCAGGAGCACCGACCCCAGCACCACCAGGGTCACGAGGTCGCGCAGCTTGCCGACCACGAAGTTGGGCAGCTCGCGGGTGGGGGTCTCGAAGACGACCAGGAGGGCGTCGCGCAGGGCGGAGAGCCACGCGAGGCCCGAGTAGAGGACGCCCGCCAGGCCGATGACGGCGGCCCAGCCGGAGAAGGTGCGGATGTCGGCCAGCGAGACCTGGCCCTCGTCCTGGCCGATCAGCCCGGGCAGCAGCTGGTCGATCGCCTCGCGCAGGTCCTGGTTGGCCCCGGGATAGACCTGGGAGACGTAGCCGACGACGAAGAGGGCCAGGGCCAGGATCGGGAAGACCGAGAGGAACCCGAAGTACGTGACGGCGCCGGCCTGCTGGCCGGCCTTGACCGCGCCGTAGTGCTCCTGCATGAGCAGGACGTGGTCGACGCCCGGGCGCCGCCGGCGCAGCCCTCGCAGGGCGTCCTGGGCCCGCTGCACGACGGAGGCCATCAGCGGGCCTGCGCGCCGGCGCCGAGCACGAACTCGTGGCGCGGGCGCCAGCCGTGGGCCTCGTCGTGGACGTAGAGGTGGAAGTCGGTCACGTCGAAGGTGCACTCGAAGTCGGCGAGCTCGGCGAAGGCGCGGTCGAGCCGCTCGTCGTCGAGGTGGTGGGCGACCGTGACGTGGGGGTGGTAGGGGAAGCTCAGGTCGACGTCGAGCGGCCCCCGGCGCACGGCCTCGGCCAGCTGCTCACACTGCGAGATCCCCTCGGCGAGCATCACGAACACGACCGGCGAGACGGGGCGGAAGGTGCCCGTGCCGCGCAGGTGCACCCGGAAGCCGTCGAGACCGTCGGCCACCGAGCGCAGGTGGTCGGAGACCTGCTCGAGCTCGCCGTCGACGATGTCGGTCGGCGGCACGAGCGTGATGTGGGTCGGAATCATGGCCGCGGTGGCGTCACCGACGGAGGCCCGGTAGTCCTGGAGCTCGCTGGCCCAGGGCTCCGGGATCGCCACCGCCACGCCGATCGTGATCACGGTGCGACCCTAGCGGGACGGGGCGACGAACCCGACCCGCTGGTAGACGTCGCGCAGGGTCGCCTCGGCGACCTCCGCCGCCTGCTGGCGGCCCTGCTCGAGCACGGCGCTGAGGTGGGCCTGGTCGTCGAGCAGCTCCAGGGTGCGCTCGCGGAAGGGCGTCACGAAGTCGACCACCACCTCGGCCAGGTCCTTCTTGAGGTCGCCGTAGCCGCGCCCGGCGTACTGCTCCTCCAGGGCCGAGACCGCCTCGCCGGTGAGGGCGGAGTAGATCGTGAGCAGGTTGCTGACGCCGGCCTTCTCCTCGGGGTCGAAGCGGACCTCGGAGCCGGAGTCGGTCACGGCCGAGCGGATCTTCTTCGCACTCACCCTGGGGTCGTCGAGCATCTCCACGATGCCGGCCGGCGAGGACGCCGACTTCGACATCTTCGCGGTGGGGTCCTGCAGGTCGGCGATCTTGGCCGTGGCCTTGAGGATGTAGGGCTCGGGCAGCCGGAAGGTCTTCTTGTAGCGGTGGTTGAAGCGCTGCGCGAGGTCGCGGGTCAGCTCGAGGTGCTGGCGCTGGTCCTCGCCCACCGGCACGTAGTGGGGGCGGTAGAGCAGGATGTCGGCGGCCTGGAGCACGGGGTAGGTGAACAGGCCGACCGACGCGGCCCCCTCCCCCGCCTTGGCCGACTTGTCCTTGAACTGCGTCATGCGCCGCGCCTCGCCGAAGCCGGTGAGGCACTGCAGCACCCAGCCGAGCTGGGCGTGCTCGGGCACCTGGCTCTGCACGAAGATCGCCGAGCGGGCCGGGTCGACGCCCATCGCCAGCAGCTGGGCCGCGGCGCGCAGGCAGCGCTCGCGCAGCACCTTGGGGTCCTGCTCGACGGTGATCGCGTGCAGGTCGGCGATGAAGAAGAACGGCTGGTGGTCGCGCTGGAGGTCGACCCACTGCCGGGTCGCGCCGAGGTAGTTGCCGAAGTGGAAGGAGTCGGCGGTCGGCTGGATCCCGGAGAGGACCCGGGGGCGCGCGCCCCCGGTGGGGGCGCTGGGGACGGCGACGTCCGGCTCGGTCGTGGCGGGCATGGGCCCATTCTCCCCGACGCCGGCCCGGGTCCTCCCCCGGCCCCACAACCCGGTTGCCCGAGCACCGGCCCGCTTGGCAGGGTGCGCGCCATGACCCCGCCACCATCGCCGAGCGCCGCCCCCGTCCTCACCTCGCACGAGGGCGGCCGGACCGTGGTGCTGCGAGGCCACCGCCCCGAGGACGCCCAGGGCTGCCTCGAGCAGTGCCAGGACCCCCTCACCCAGCGCTGGACCACCGTGCCGGTGCCCTACACCCGCGAGATGGCCGAGGACTTCGTGGGCCGCGTCATGCCCGCCGGCTGGGCCGACGGCAGCGAGTGGGGCTTCGTCGTCGAGGTCGACGGCAGGTACGCCGGCAGCGCGTCGCTGCGCCCGGAGGGCAGCGACCGCGCCGAGATCGCCTACGCCGCCCACCCGTGGGTGCGCGGCACAGGAGCCGTCAAGCAGGCGCTGCGGGTGCTCCTCGACTGGGGCTTCGAGCAGCAGGGCCTGCGCACGGTCGTCTGGTGGGCCGAGCGCGGCAACTGGGCCTCGCGCAAGACCGCGTGGCGCCTGGGCTTCGAGGTCGACGGCTCGCTGCGGGCGTGGCTGCCCCAGCGCGGCGAGCTCCACGACGCCTGGGTCGGCACGCTGCGCAGCACCGACCCGCGCCGGCCGCGCACCCGCTGGCTGGAGGTGCCGACGCTGGAGGCCGACGGGCTGCTGCTGCGGCCGTGGCGCGACACCGACGTCGCGCGGGTCGTCGAGGCGTGCAGCGACCCCGAGAGCCAGCGTTGGCTCGGGCAGCTGCCCGCGCCCTACACCGACCGGGACGCGCGGGCCTGGCTCGAGGACGTCACCGAGCGGCTCGCCACCGGCAGCGCGGTGAACTGGGCCGTGGTCGACCCCGGCGCGCCCGACCGCGCACTGGCCTCGGTCGGGTGGTTCGGGCTCACGCCGTACGTCACCTGCGAGATCGGCTACTGGACCCACCCCGACGCCCGCGGCCAGGGCGTCGCGACCCGGGCGCTGCGCGCCGTGGCGCGTCACGCCTTCGACGACCTGGTGGTGCGCCGGATCAGCTGCGGCGCGGCCGCCGGCAACACCGCCTCGCGGCGGGTGATCGAGCGGGCCGGGTTCACCGCCTACGGCGTCGAGCGGCTCGGCGCCCTCGTGCGCGACGGCCGGGCCGACCTCGTCCTCTACGACCGGCTCGACACCGGGGCGTAGGAGCGCTCCTCGCCGGCACCCACGTCGACGGGGGTGCGGCGCGCGCCGCGCTTGTCGTGCCAGGAGGCGAGCAGCAGGATCGCCACGCCCAGCACCGAGAGCGCCGCACCGACCAGCGCGGGCGCGCGGTAGCCGTAGCCGGCCGCGATGACCACGCCGCCCAGCCAGGCGCCCAGGGCGTTGGCGGCGTTGAGGGCCGCGTGGTTCATCGCCGCGCCCAGGGTGACGGCGTCGCCGGCCACGTCCATGAGCCGCAGCTGGAGGTTGACGACGAGGATCGAGCCGACGGCGGTGATGAGGAAGACCACGGGCAGCAGGAACCACCCGTAGGGGGCCACGGCCCAGAAGGCCAGCATCAGCACGCCCGAGCCGACGCCCGAGACGATCAGCGAGCGGAACACCGACCACGAGGCCAGCTCGCCCGCCACCCAGGTGCCGGCGACCATGCCGAGGCCGAAGGCCAGCAGGAAGACCGGCACGGTGCCCGAGCCGAGCATCGCGACGTCGGTCACGGTGGTGGCGATGTAGGAGTAGACCGCGAACATGCCGCCGAAGCCGATCGCCCCGGCCGCCATGGTCAGCCAGACCTGGCTGGATCCGAAGAACTCGCGCGCCTCCTTGGCGCCGGTGGCCTCCGGGTCGCCCGGGCGGGAGGGCACGAAGGCCAGGACGAGGGCCATGGTGAGGGCGGCGATGACCGCGGTGCCGACGTAGGCCGCGCGCCAGCCGAGGTTCTGCCCCACGAAGGTCGCGGCGGGCACGCCCACCACGTTGGCCACCGAGAGGCCCAGCATCACCGCGGCCACCGCCCGGCCGCGCTTGTCGGGGGCCGCGAGCTCGGCCGCGACCAGCGAGGCGACGCCGAAGTAGGCGCCGTGGGGCAGACCGTCGAGGAAGCGGGCGGCGGTGAGCATGCCGTAGCCGGTCGCGAGGGCGCTGAGCACGTTGAAGAGGGCGTAGGCGCCCATCAGTCCCACCAGCAGGCCGCGCCGGGGCAGCCGCGCGGCGAAGAACGACAGGACCGGCACCCCGGCGACCACGCCCAGGGCGTAGGCGGAGATCACGTGGCCCGCGGTGGGCTCGGAGACGCCGATACCCTCCGCGATCTGGGGCAGCAGGCCCATGGTCACGAACTCGGTCGTGCCGATCGCGAAGCCGCCGAGGGCCAGCGCCAGCACGGCCAGCGCGTAGCGCGGGTGGGCGCCGGTGCGCTCGGGGGCGGGAGCGGGGGTCGTCATGGGGAGAGCCTTCGATCGATCCAAGTCGGGGGTGACTCCATGCTCCAACCCCGGCGGCGCCCGCGGCTATTCCTGGGACGCCGATCGCCGCGGATCGTGAGAGGTCTCACGCCGGGAGGCGTCCGCGGCCTCAGCAGACCTCGCGCAGCCCCTGGACGGCCTCGCTGAGCCGCTCACGCTCGCGCTGCACCGCGGCGCGGTCCACGGGCGTGCCCTCGGCGTGCTGCTCGGCCTCGGCGGCCAGCCCGTCGAGGGCCGCGCGGGCCTCCTCCAGGCGCGCCCTGGTCTCCCCGCCGAGGTTGTCCTCGGCCGCGGCGAGGGTGTCGCGCAGCGCCGTCAGCTCCCGCTCGGCGGCGGCGGGGTCGGCGCCGATCCGGTCGGCCACCGCACCGGCCTGGTCGGCGACCTGCCCCATCGCCTCCCGCGCCACCGAGCAGGCGGCGTCGCCCGCGGCGTCGGAGGCCGCGTCGCGCACCTGCTCCTCGGAGCAGGCGGTCAGCGAGGCCGCGAGCACGCAGCCGGCCAGGAGGGCGGGCAGACGGCTGGGCAGGCGGCTGGGCAGACGGCTGGGCACACGGCTGGGCAGACGGTCGGCTGCGCGGACGGTACGACGCACGGGGGCTCCTCGACGGGCGGGACGGGCGGAGCCACCAGCGTGCCAGACCTGCGGGGACCCAGCCGGCCGCCGCCCGTTCAGCCGGCCAGGTGGGCCCAGCGCGACGACAGCTCGCGCCACGGGCCCACCTCGGCCACCTCCCCGTCGAGCAGCACGACCACGCGGTCGGCCTCGGCCAGGGCGGCCTGCTTGGACGTGGCGCCCAGCACGGTCGTGCCGCGACCGCGCAGGGCGGTCCACAGCTCGATCTCGGTGGCGGCGTCGAGGGCGCTGGAGACGTCGTCGGCCAGCAGCAGCTCGGTGTCGGCGGCCAGCGCCCGGGCCAGGGCCAGGCGCTGGACCTGACCGCCGGAGAGGCGCACCCCGCGGTGGCCGACCACGGCGTGCGGGCCGCCGGCCTCGTCGACGTCGGCCTGCAGCCGCGCGTCGACGACGGCGCGGTCGAGACCGCGGGCGTGGCCCAGCCGCACGTTGTCGTCGAAGGTGCCCGAGAGCACCCGCGGCACCTGGGCGACGTGCGCGACCTGCCCCGGTCGCAGGAACAGCTGCGGGTCGTCGACCTCCACGTCGTTCCACCGGATCGACCCGGTGTGGGAGACGAGCCCGGCCAGCGCGGCGAGCAGGCTGGACTTGCCCGAGCCCACCTGCCCGAGCACCAGCACCAGCTCGCCGGCCTCGACGGTCAGGTCGACCCCCACGACGCCCCGGGTGCCGTCGTCGTGCACGGCGTCGACGCCGCGCAGCTCGAGACGGCGCAGTGGCACGCGGTCGCTGGGGGCGGGCTCGGGAGCGGCACCGGCGACGAGGTCGACGCCGGGGGGCAGGTCCATCAGGTCGACGCCGCCGGCGAGCCGGCTGGTCGCCTGCTGCCAGGCCCGGGTGCCGGGGGCCTCGGTGATGACCGACCCGGCCACCCGGCCGAACCAGTCGAAGCCGTTGACGGCGTTGGCGACCAGCAGTGCGGTGGCGAGGTCCCAGCCACCCGCGACGAGCACGGCCCAGGCGGCCACGACGCCGCACTGCACCATGACCACCGGCACGCCGTCGAGCACGGCCTGCACCCGGTGCTCGCGCACCGCCGCCTCGACGCGTCCGCCGTCGACGTGGCGCAGGTGGGCGTGCACGGCCGGGGTCGCCGCGGCGAGCTTGACCGTGCGGCTCGACTCCAGGGCCGAGACCAGGGAGCGGCCGAAGCGGGCCCGCGCCGCCGAGGACGCGGCCGCCGAGCGCCCGGCGATCGGGCGGCCGACCGAGGAGGCCAGCGCCGAGGCCACCATCACCGCGAGCAGCACCGCGCCCGCCAGCAGGCTGCCGGAGAGCAGGGTGGTGACGACGATGATGATCAGGCCGTTGACGAAGTCGACCCACCGGTCGGCGTAGCGCGCGAAACGGTCGGCGTCCATGGCGCGGGCCACCACCTCCCCGGGCGGGGTGCGGGTGAGGCGCTCCTGGCCGGTCTGCCCGACCAGCACCGCCATGCGCACCCGGAGCATGACCTCGATCCACCAGCGGGGGTAGCGGCGGAAGGCCTCGGCCAGCATGAGCGGCGCGACCATGAGGGCCGCCACGAGCACCACCGTCAGGCCCACGGTCGTGCCCGTCGTCGCGTCGCCCTGCTCGAGGCCCTGGACCAGGCGGCCCCACACGAAGCCGGTGGCCGCACCGTAGGCCCCCGTCAGGGAGGCCAGCAGGAAGAGGGCCGCACCGACCAGGCCCCACGCGGGCCGGATCGCCAGGGCGTGCCTGATGCCGCCGGCCAGGCTGCGCCCGCCCCCGACCTCGGGCAGCGCGGGCGGAGGGCCGCTGCGCCGACGCCCGCCCACCGCGGTCGCGACCGGCGGCACCGCCTCCCCCGACGTGCCCGCCTCTCCCGGCCCACCCGGCTGCTCCGGCTGCTCCGGCTGCCCCGGCTGCCCCGGCTGCCCCGACTGCAGGGCGTCCTCGCCGCCGGCGTCGAGCAGGGTACGGAAGCGACCCGGGCCGGCGGCCAGCACGGCGCGGGGGCCCTGCTCGACCACGCGGCCCGCCTCCAGCACGGCCACGAGGTCGGCGCGGGCGGTGGTGGAGAGACGGTGGGCGACGAGCAGGCCCGTGCGGTCGGCCAGCAGCCGGTCGGCGGCCCGGACGACGAGCGACTCGGTGAGCGGGTCCATGCGGGCGGTGGCCTCGTCGAGCACGACCACGGCCACGTCGCGCACGAGCAGCCGGGCGAAGGCGACCAGCTGCTCCTCCCCCGCCGACAGGGTCGTGCCGCCGGGTCCCAGCGCGGTGTCGAGACCGTCGGGCAGCCCCGCGACCCACGGCTCGAGGCCCAGCTCGGCGATCGCCGCCTCGATGCGCGCGCGGGGCACGTCGGAGAAGAGCGCGACGTTCTGGGCCAGGGTGCCGGCCAGGATCTCGGTGCGCTGGGTGACCACGCCGACCGCGGCGCGCAGCTGCTGGAGGTCGAGGTCGAGCACGTCGACACCCCCGAGCAGGACCGTGCCCGGCTCGGGGTCGACCGCGCGCGAGACGAGCGCCGCCAGCGTCGACTTGCCCGAGCCGGTGCGCCCCACCAGGGCGCACGTGCGGCCCGCCGGCACGCGCAGGTCGACCTCGCGCAGGGCGAAGGAGCCCTCGGCGTAGGAGAAGTGCAGGTCGCGCAGCTCGAGGTCGAGGCGCCCGGTCGGCACCGGGGCGCCGCCGACCGGCTCCGGCTCGGTGTCGAGCAGCTGGCGCAGCCGCATCAGGGCGCCGAGTCCGGCCTGGAGGTCGGGCAGGTGCTGGGCCAGGGTGGCGATCTGACCGGTGAAGCGGGTCGTGACCAGGAAGAGGGTGACGAGGCTGGCGACCGACAGCCCGCCGTCGACCACCAGGGCCACGCCCACCACGCCCGTGGCGGCGAGCAGGGCGTGCAGCAGGACGCCGGCGCGCCGGGCCACGCGGGTCTCCACCTGGAGCACCCGGTCGAGGCGCTCGTGCACCCGTGCCGAGAGCTCGGCGCAGCGGCGCACGACATGGGCCTGGCCCAGGCTGGTGCGCAGGTCGTCGCGCCCGGCGACGCCCTCCTCCATCGCCGCGGCCTGGTCGGTCCACGCGATCTCCTCGACGACCTTGCGCCGCGAGACCTCGGGCAGCAGCGGACGGACCACGAGCACGGCGGCCACCGCGAAGAGCGGGAAGAGCAGCCAGGCGGGCCACCAGGTGAGCCCGGCCACGACCCACAGCGGCACCACGCCGAAGGCGGTCTGCAGCGCGTCCCACACCTGGCGGCGCACGAGGGTGCCGACCTCGTGGGTGTCGTCGTCGACGCGGTCGAGCACCTCGCCGACCGCCTGCTCCGAGAGCAGGGCCAGCGGCTGGTGCAGCGCCGCGTCGAGCAGGTCGGCGCGCAGCGCGCCCTCGGCGCGGTCGACCACCCCGGCCCACAGGGTGCGCCCGACGGCGTCGAGCAGGGCCGCGCCGACCACGCAGAGCGCCAGCGCCCCCACGAGGGCGACGACGGGGTCGGCGGCGAGCCGACCGGCCACCACGGTGCCGAGGGTCTGGCCGAGGGCCGCCAGGACCGAGGCGGTCAGGGCCACGGCGGCGACCGGGCCCCGCAGACGACGCCAGTCGACGCGGCGGGCGGGGTCGGAGGTCGAGGGCCTCGTCGGTGCGGACGGGGTGGCGGTGTCGCGCTCGGCGAGGCTGGTCCTGGTCATCGCCCCGCACGCTACGCGCCGGCACCGACGCCGATCGACCGGTTTTCCCCCCGACGCACGCCCGGGCCGGCCCCGTCGTACGACAGGACCGGCCCGGCCGGTGGAGCGCGGGTGCGGCGGGACGTCAGGCCAGGGTGGCCAGCGCGTCGTTCAGGGTCTGCGACGGGCGCATGACGGCGTCGGCCTTGGCGGCGTCGGGGCGGTAGTAGCCCCCGATGTCGGCCGGGCTGCCCTGCACGGCGTTGAGCTCGCCGACGATGGTGTCCTCGGCGTCGGCCAGCGTGGTGGCCAGCGTGGTGAACCTCGCGGCCAGGTCGGCGTCGTCGGTCTGCGCGGCCAGCTCCTGGGCCCAGTAGAGCGCCAGGTAGAAGTGCGAGCCGCGGTTGTCGATGCCGCCGATGCGGCGGGTGGGCGACTTGTCCTCGTTGAGGAAGGTGCCGGTGGCGCGGTCGAGGGTGTCGGCCAGCACCTGCGCGCGGGCGTTGTCGGCGTAGCCGGCCAGGTGCTCGAAGGAGGCGGCCAGGGCGAAGAACTCCCCGAGGCTGTCCCAGCGCAGGTAGTTCTCCTTGACCAGCTGCTGCACGTGCTTGGGGGCGGAGCCGCCGGCGCCGGTCTCGAAGAGGCCGCCGCCGTTCATCAGGGGCACGACCGAGAGCATCTTGGCCGACGTGCCGAGCTCGAGGATCGGGAAGAGGTCGGTGTTGTAGTCGCGCAGCACGTTGCCGGTCACCGAGATGGTGTCCTCGCCGCGGCGGATGCGCTCCAGGGAGTACGCCGTGGCCTCGGCGGGCGCCATGATCTCGATGGTCAGGCCGTCGGTGTCGTGCTCGGGGAGGTACTCGCGCACCTTGGCGATGAGGTTGGCGTCGTGGGCGCGCTGCTCGTCGAGCCAGAAGATCGCGGTGGCGCCGGTGGCGCGGGCGCGGGTGACGGCGAGCTTGACCCAGTCGCGGATCGGGGCGTCCTTGGTCTGGCAGGCACGCCAGATGTCGCCCGGCTCGACGGTGTGCTCGATGAGGGTCGCGCCCGAGCCGTCGACCACGCGCACGGTGCCGGCGGCCGGCACCTCGAAGGTCTTGTCGTGCGAGCCGTACTCCTCGGCGGCCTTGGCCATCAGGCCGACGTTGGGCACCGAGCCCATGGTCGCCGGGTCGAAGGCGCCGTGGGCGCGGCAGTCGTCGATGACGGTCTGGTAGACGCCGGCGTAGGAGGAGTCGGGGATCACGGCGAGCGTGTCGGCCTCCTCGCCGTCGGGGCCCCACATGTGGCCCGAGGTGCGGATCATGGCCGGCATCGAGGCGTCGATGATCACGTCGGAGGGCACGTGCAGGTTGGTGATGCCCTTGTCGGAGTCGACCATGGCCAGCTTCGGGCCGTCGGCCAGGCCGGCCTCGACCGCGGCCTTGACGGCGTCGCCGTCGGGGAGGTCGGCCACGGCCGACATCAGGGCGCCGAGCCCGTCGTTGGGCGAGATGCCGGCGGCGGCGAGCTGCTCGCCGTACTGCTCGAAGAGCGTGGGGAAGAAGGCCTGCACGACGTGGCCGAAGATGATCGGGTCGGAGACCTTCATCATCGTGGCCTTGAGGTGGGCGGAGAAGAGCACGTCGTCGGCCTTGGCCCGCGCGATCTGCTCGGTGAGGAAGCGCCGCAGGGCCGCGACGTTCATGAACGTGCCGTCGACGACCTCGCCGGCCAGCACGGGCACCGACTCCTTGAGGACCGTCACGGTGCCGTCGGCGGCGACGTGCTCGATGCGCAGGGTGTCGTCGGCCTCGATGACCACCGACTTCTCGTTGGAGAAGAAGTCGTCCTTGCCCATGGTGGCGACGTTGGTGCGCGAGTCCTCGCTCCAGGCGCCCATGCGGTGCGGGTGGGCCTTGGCGTAGCCCTTGACCGAGGCGGGGGCGCGCCGGTCGGAGTTGCCCTCGCGCAGGACGGGGTTGACCGCGGAGCCCTTGGTCTTGTCGTAGCGGGCCCGGATCTCCCTCTCCTCGTCGGTCTGCGGGCTCTCCGGGTAGGCCGGCAGGTCGTAGCCCTGCTCCTGGAGCTCCTTGATGGCCGCCTTGAGCTGCGGCACCGAGGCCGAGACGTTGGGCAGCTTGATGATGTTGGCCTCGGGCTTGGTGGCCAGCTCGCCGAGCTCGGCGAGGTGGTCGGCCACCCGCTGCTCCTCGGTCAGCCGCTCGGGGAACTGCGAGATGATGCGGCCGGCGAGGGAGATGTCACGCGTCTCGACCTCGACGCCCGCCTGAGCGGCGTAGGCCTGGATGATCGGGAGGAAGGAGTACGTCGCGAGCAGCGGCGCCTCGTCCGTGTGCGTGTAGATGATGGTGGCCATGGTGTGCGGCGACTCCTCAGGAGCTGGAAGAATTCTTGATGTCAAGATACCCGACGCGTCGGCGACCACGGGTCGCACCGTCCGGGCCCGCCCAGCCTGTCAGCCGTCGGCTGTCTAGTCACCCCGTCGGGGGTGCGCCGGCGGGTTTGGTCGGGTCGCCGCGGGGGGACGACTCCGGACATGGCCACATCCCCTGATCCCACGTCCTCGGAGGCCGTCACCCCGGCGGCCACCGCACCCTCCGCCCCCGACGGCACCCCTGCGCAGAAGCTGGCCGCCGAGGCGCTCGGCACCGCCGTCCTCGTCCTGGTCGGCTGCGGCTCGCTCGTGCTGGCCTCCAGCAGCAGCGGGTTCGGCGACGCCAACATCCTCTCGGTGGGCCTCTCCTTCGGCCTCGCCGTCACCGTCATGGCCTACGCCGTGGGACGCGTCTCCGGCGGGCACTTCAACCCCGCCGTCTCCGTCGCGGCCGCGGTCAGCGGGCGGATGACGTGGGCCGAGGCCGGCCGCTACGCCGGCGCGCAGGTCGTCGGCGGCATCGTGGGCGCCCTCGTGCTGCTCGTGCTCGCGCTGGGCAACGACCGCTTCGAGGCCTTCGACACCAGCCTGGCCGCCAACAGCTGGGGCGACGACGGCACCGGCTACGCCCTCTGGGCGGCGCTGCTGGTCGAGATCGTGCTCACCGCGCTCTTCGTCTTCGTCATCCTCGCGGTCACCGACCGCCGCAGCAGCGTCAACGCCGCCTTCGCGCCGCTCGTCATCGGCCTGACCCTGGCGGTCATCCACTTCGTGGCCATCCCCCTGACCGGCACGTCGGTCAACCCCGCGCGCTCGATCGGGCCCGCGCTCTTCTCCGGGGTCGACCCGCTGCTGCAGCTGTGGGTCTTCATCGTGGCGCCCCTGCTCGGTGCCGTGGCCGGCGGCCTGGCCTACCCCGCGCTCTTCGGTCGCGACGCCGACCCGGTCGAGGGCTCGGGCCTGAGCTTCTCGCGCCCGGCCAGGGCCCAGCAGCCCGTCGCCCAGCAGGGCGGCCAGCAGGGCTGGTCCCAGGGCGCCCAGCAGGGCGGCTGGGCCCAGGGCGGCCAGCAGGGCCAGCAGGGCTGGGCGCCCGAGCCGGCGCCGATCATCCAGGACGGCTGGCAGTGGGACCCGGTCGCCGGGCAGTGGAAGCCGCTCGAGCAGCCCCAGGCGCCCCAGCAGACCGGCCAGCAGACCGGCCAGCAGGGCTGGGGGCCGACCACCGGGCAGACCGGGCAGACCGGTCAGGCCGGCGGGCAGTGGCCCGACGAGGGCGACGGCCGCACCCAGATCCGTCCCTGACCCACCTGCCGACCCACCCGCTCGACGCTCACCCGACGCCGGTGAGGACGACCTCGTCCTCACCGGCGTCGCTGCGCACCAGCCCCTCTCCCGGGGCGTAGGAGTCGACGCGGGTGCCGCTGCCGCTCTCGACCTGGAGCACCACCACGTCGTCGGAGGAGCCGCCGGGGCGCGCGAGGTCCTGGTCGACCGCGAGCACGGTGACGACCACGGGCGTGCCAGCCGTGCCCCCGACGGCGAGCCACCCGTCGCCGTACCGCGGCTGCGCCGGCATCCACAGCCCGGCGTCCGCGCCGTCGACACCGGCCTCGAAGTCGAGCCCGCCCCCGGCGCTGGCCATCCACCACACGTTGCCGTCGACGTCCTGCGCGAAGAGGTCGACCACGCGGCCGCCGCCCGCGCCCCGGCCCGTCGTCACGGTCGTGAGGGCCGTGGTCGGCACACCGGCGACGTCGGGCCCGGCGCTGACGCTGCGGGTGACCTCGAGCCCGGGGCCCTGCGCGCCGGTCGGCGTCGTCGGCGCGGCCAGGGTCGCGACGGCGCCCGGCTCCAAGGGGAACCACGGGTTGTCGACGCGCCCCACGAAGTCGTCGGGGTCGGGCGTGGGCGTGGGCACCGTCAGCAGGTCGACGCCCGTCGGCGGGCTCAGCGGCGCCGAGGAGGAGCAGCCGCCGAGGACGGCGGCGGCCGCCAGCGTCACCACCGCGGCGCCCGCACCGCGACGGGAGGGGTGGGCGGGGGGACGGCCGCGGCGCAGACGCATGGCGCCCATGCTCCCCCAGGGCGCGAACCCCGCTGCTGCTGGGCCCCGCGCCGCTGCTAGCGTCGGAAGCCAGACCGCCCCAGGACCTCGTCAAGGAGATCTCGTGAGCCCCACCCCGTTGAAGGTCGCCGTCACCGGCGCCGCCGGCCAGATCGGCTACAGCCTGCTCTTCCGCCTCGCCAGCGGTGCGCTGACCGGCGGCCAGCCGATCGAGCTGCGCCTGCTCGAGATCACCCCCGCGCTCAAGGCGCTCGAGGGTGTCGTCATGGAGCTCGACGACTGCGCGTTCCCGGGCCTGGCCGGCGTCGAGATCGGCGACGACGCGGAGACCATCTTCGACGGCGTCAACCTCGCCCTCCTGGTCGGTGCCCGCCCCCGCGGCCCCGGCATGGAGCGCGGCGACCTGCTCTCGGCCAACGGCGCGATCTTCACCGCCCAGGGCAAGGCCCTGAACAAGGTCGCGGCCTCCGACGTGCGCGTCGGCGTCACGGGCAACCCCGCCAACACCAACGCCCTCATCGCGATGACCAACGCCCCCGACATCCCGCAGGAGCGGTTCTCGGCGCTGACCCGCCTCGACCACAACCGCGCGATCTCGCAGCTGGCGGCCAAGACCGGCGCCGCGGTGACCGACATCAGCCACATGACCATCTGGGGCAACCACTCCGCCACCCAGTACCCCGACCTCTTCCACGCCCAGGTCGGCGGACGCAACGCCGCCGAGGTCGTCGGCGACCAGGAGTGGATCGAGAGCACCTTCATCCCCACCGTGGCCAAGCGGGGTGCGGCGATCATCGACGCCCGCGGCTCCTCCTCGGCCGCGTCGGCCGCCTCGGCCACCATCGACGCCGCGCGCGACTGGCTCTACGGCTCCGCCGAGGGCGACTGGGTCTCCATGGCCGTGCGCTCGCAGGGCGAGTACGGCGTGCCGGAGGGCCTCATCTCCTCCTTCCCCGTCACCACGAAGGACGGCGACTGGTCGATCGTCGAGGGTCTGGAGATCGACGACTTCTCCCGCGCCCGCATCGACGCCTCCACCGCGGAGCTCGCCGACGAGCGCGCCGCGGTCACCGAGCTCGGACTCATCTGAGCCGCTGACGCGCGAGCATCCCGCGCACACCCACGAGGGCCCGCCCGGAGCGATCCGGGCGGGCCCTCGTGCGCTAGGTGCCCGGCTGGTTCGGGATGGTCTGGGCCAGGAAGAGCAGCACCGCGCCGACGCCGCCGAGCAGGAGGCAGTCGAGCAGCCGGTGGCGCACGGCGAGCATGCCGGCGTCGCGTCGCGGCAGCACCAGCCGGAAGGCGGCCGCACCGACCAGCGCCCCGCCGATCCAGCGCACGCCGAGGCGCCAGTCGCCGGACCAGGCGATGAAGACGCCGGTGGCGCCGGCAGCGAGGACGAAGAGGTAGAGCAGGCCGCCGACGGTGGAGGGATGACGTCGGTCCTCGGGCTCCTCGCCGACGGGGTCAGCGGGGTGAGCGGGGTCAGCGGGGTCAGCGGGGTCAGCGGGCTCGGCGGGATCCGCCACGGCCTCGAGCTCGGCCGCGACCTCCTCGGCCGACGGCACCGGCGGCACGTCGTCGAGGTGGGCGGGGGGCTCCTCCCCCGCGGGCTGTGGCCGGCTCATCAGGGTCACCTCAGACCGTGGCCTTCTCGGCCATCGTGACCAGGTTCGACAGGAGCATCGCCCGCGTCATCGGGCCGACGCCGCCGGGGTTGGGCGAGACCCAGCCTGCGACCTCCCAGACCTCGTCGGCGACGTCGCCCGCGATCTTGCCGTCGACGCGCGAGACCCCGACGTCGAGCACCGCGGCGCCGGGCTTGACCATGTCGGCGGTGATGATGCCGGGCACCCCGGCGGCCGCCACCACCACGTCGGCCCCGCGCACGTGGGCGGCCAGGTCGCGGGTGCCGGTGTGGCACAGCGTCACGGTGGCGTTCTCGCTGCGCCGGGTCAGCAGCAGGCCCAGCGGGCGACCGACGGTGACCCCGCGTCCGACGACCACGACGTGGGCCCCGGCGATCTCGACGCCGTGGCGGCGCAGCAGCTCGACGATGCCGTACGGCGTGCAGGGCAACGGCGCCTCGGTGCCGAGCACCAGCCAGCCCAGGTTGGTCGGGTGGAGGCCGTCGGCGTCCTTGGCGGGGTCGACCAGGCCGAGCACGCGGTTCTCGTCGATGCCCCGCGGCAGGGGCAGCTGCACGATGTAGCCGGTGCACGCGGGGTCGGCGTTGAGGCGGGCGACGTGCTCCTCGATCTCCTCCTGCGTCGCGGTCGCGGGCAGGTCGACGCGGATCGACTCGATGCCGACCTCGGCGCAGTCCTTGTGCTTGCCGCCGACGTACCACCGCGACCCGGGGTCGTCGCCGACCAGCACCGTGCCCAGGCCGGGCACGACGCCCTGCTCGCGCAGGGCCGCCACCCGGGCCTTCAGCTCGTCCTTGATCGCCGCCGCCGTGGCGCTGCCGTCCAGCCTCTGTGCCGTCACGACCGCCAGTCTAGGGACGCGGACGCCTCAGCGCCCGACCGGTGCGCCGACGCGCTCGAGGTGGCGCTGCGCGGCGCCGGCGGCGGGGTGGGAGACGACGGCGGCCGTCACCGCGATGCCCGCGATGAGCGCCCACCCCGGCGTGCCGACCTCGAGGGCGAGGAAGGTGTAGAGCGCCGGGAAGGCGATCGCCTCGACCTGCATGCCCATGCCCCACACGCCCTGGTATTCGCCGAGACGGCGGTGGTCGGAGAGCTCGGCCGCGAAGCCCCACGACGCGGCCGACTGCCACAGCTCGGCGCCGGTGATCGTGACGTGGCCGACCCACAGCAGCGCGATCGAGACCCAGCCCGCGGTCTCGTGGGTGACGCTGAGCACCAGGCAGGAGGCCACGAAGGCCCACCCCGACCACCGCACGGCCCGCAGCGCGCCCGCGACGGTGTCGGAGCCCCGTGAGGCGCGCACCTGCAGCAGCACCGCCAGCACCGTGTTGGTGCCGAAGAGCCACGCCAGCAGCGTCTGCGGGGCGTCGGTGCGCTCCACCAGCCACAGCGGCACGACCACGTTGAGCAGCACCTGGTTGGACCCCAGGACGCCGTTGCACAACGCGAGCACCACGAAGCCGGGGTTGCGGTAGGCGGCGGGGCCGGCCTGCTCGAGCGGGCCCCGCACCACCACGGGCCGGGCGACGGACGGCAGCCGCGAGACCATCGCGGCGTTGAGCAGCAGCAGCGCGCCGGTGAGCAGCGGGACGGCGACGATGGCCTCGCGCGTGCCGATGCCCAGCGCGACGCCACCGGCTCCGGCCCCGAGGGTGTAGCCGACGTTGCGGGCCGCGCGCATGTAGGCCATGGCCCGCACGCGGGTCTCCCGGGGGAAGACGCTGATCCGGTAGACCTCGCGTGCGGAGCGCGCCGCGGTCTCGACGGCGGCGAGGGTGGCGAGCACGGCCACGAAGAGCGCGAAGCCACCGACCGCCGGCCACGAGAAGTAGAGCAGGGCCTCCAGCACCGAGGCGAGCACCCACAGCCGCTTCGCGCCGACCCGGTCGCTGACCCGGCCCAGGGGCACCGAGAGCGCCAGCGCGACCCCCGCCGAGACCGACAGCCCCAGGCCCACCTGGGCCCCCGAGAGGCCCACGACCTGGGTGAAGAACACCGCGGTGCCGGTGAGGAAGGAGCCGGTGGCGAAGGCCGACAGGACGCACTGCAGCGCGAGGTCGCGCTCGAGACGGGTGGGCGGGAGCAGGCCCGGGGGGAGGCGCACGGAGGCTGCGGTCAGTGGAAGAAGTGCCGCGTGCCGGTGAGGTACATCGTCACGCCCGCGGCCTTGCAGGCCTCGACCGTGAGCTCGTCGCGCACCGAGCCGCCCGGCTGCACGATGGCCGTGACGCCGGCGTCGATGAGCACCTGGGGGCCGTCCTCGAAGGGGAAGAAGGCGTCGGAGGCGGCCACGGCGCCGCGGGCGCGGTCCTCGCCCTCGCCCAGGGTGTTGGCGCGCTCGACGGCCAGCCGGCAGGAGTCGACGCGGTTCACCTGACCCATGCCGATGCCCACCGAGGCGCCCTGGCGGGCCAGCAGGACGGCGTTGGACTTCGCCGAGCGGCACGCCCGCCAGGCGAAGGCCAGGTCGGCGAGGACCTCCTCGGAGGCCGCCTCGCCGGTCGCCAGGGTCCAGCCCGACGGGTCGTCGCCCTCAGCCTGGAAGGAGTCGCGCTCCTGCACCAGCAGGCCGCCGCTGACGGGCCGGGTCTCCACCCCGCCGCGCTCCAGCGGCTCGCACACCAGGATCCGGATGTTCTTCTTGCCCTGGAGCACCTCGACGGCGCCGTCCTCGTAGCCCGGCGCGACGATCACCTCGGTGAACACCTCGGCGACCTGCTCGGCCATGGCCACGGTCACCGGGCGGTTGGCGGCGATCACGCCGCCGAAGGCCGAGACCGGGTCGCAGGCGTGGGCACGGCGGTGGGCCTCGGCGACGTCGGCCCCGACCGCCACTCCGCACGGGTTGGCGTGCTTGATGATCGCCACCGCGGGCTCGGCGAAGTCGTAGGCCGCGCGGCGGGCGGCGTCGGTGTCGACGTAGTTGTTGTAGGACATCTCCTTGCCGTGCAGCTGCTCGGCCGAGGCCAGTCCGGCCGCACCGTGGCCGCTGCGGTAGAGCGCGGCCGGCTGGTGCGGGTTCTCCCCGTAGCGCAGGACCGAGGCCTGCTCCCAGGTCGCGCCGATCCAGGCCGGGAAGCCGGTGCCGCGGGAGGAGTCGGTGAGCACGCTGCCCATCCACGAGGCCACGGCCACGTCGTAGGACGCGGTGTGCACGAAGGCCTCGGCGGCCAGCGCCTTGCGCTCCTCCAGGGTGAAGCCGCCCGCGGCGACGGCGGCGAGCACGTCGGCGTAGCGCTGCGGCGAGGTGACGATCGCGACCGAGGGGTGGTTCTTGGCCGCGGCGCGCACCATCGAGGGCCCGCCGATGTCGATCTGCTCCACGCACTCGTCGGACGAGGCGCCGGACGCGACGGTCCGGGTGAAGGGGTAGAGGTTGGAGACGACCAGGTCGAAGGGCTCCACGCCGAGGTCGGCCAGCTGCGCCACGTGGGTCTCGAGACGGCGGTCGGCCAGGATGCCCGCGTGCACCCTGGGGTGCAGCGTCTTGACCCGGCCGTCGAGGCACTCGGGGAAGCCGGTGAGGTCCTCGACCTTGGTGACCGGCAGGCCCAGCCCCTCGATCAGGGCCGCCGAGCCACCGGTGGAGACCAGGGCGACCCCGGCCTCGGCGAGGCCGCGGGCGAGCTCCTCGAGCCCGGACTTGTCGTAGACGGAGACCAGGGCCCGCTGGATCGGGACGCGCATGTCGCTCATGGAGGGGTTGCTCCTCATCGGTTCGTCGGTCGAGTCGATGAGGGCACCCAGGCGGTCGATGCACTCGCCCCCGCGTGGATCGAGCGGGGCACTCCCCGGTGGTGGTCCCACCTGCGCCAGTCGTGTGCGCCCATCATAGGAGGACTCAGCCGCCGAAGCGCACCCGGCGACCCTCGAGCACCAGGCCCTCGCGGGCGATGCGGCCCACCGCGTCGACGAGCATCGCGCGCTCGGCGGTCTTGATCCGCTCGTGGAGGCTCGCGACGTCGTCGTCGTCCTCGACCGGCACGACGCTCTGCGCGACGATCTGCCCGGTGTCGACGCCGGCGTCGACGACGAAGAGCGTCGCACCGGTGACCTTCACGCCGTACTCCAGCGCGTCACGCGGACCGTGCATGCCCGGGAACGACGGCGACAGCGCCGGGTGGGTGTTGACCACGCGCCCGCCGAAGCGGCCCAGGAAGCTCGCGCCGACCAGCTTCATGAAGCCGGCCAGCACGACCAGGTCGGGCTCGTGGGCGGCGACGGCGTCGGTGAGGGCGGCGTCCCAGTCCTCGCGCGAGGCGTGCTCGCCCACGCGGCGCACGAAGGTCGGCACCCCCGCTCGCCGGGCACGGGCCAGCCCCTCGATGCCGTCGCGGTCGGCGCCGACGGCGACCACCTCGGCGCCGTACGCCGGGTCGGCGCACGCGTCGAGGAGGGCCTGGAGGTTGGTGCCGGAGCCCGACACGAGGACGACGAGACGGGAGGCCACGGCCGGACTCTAGCCCGCGCTCAGCGGCGCGGGCGCGAGGAGCGGCGCAGCCGCGACGCCCAGGGGCGGCCGACGACGGGCGCCGGCGCCTCGCCGTCGAGGTCGCGGGACCGGTGGCGCTGCCAGGCGGTGACGAGCAGCCCGCCGACCAGGCCGCCGAGGCCGAAGGCGGTGACGGCGTGGACGGTCAGCTCGTGGGCCAGCGGGCCCACGTCGCGCATGCGGCCCGGGCCGACGGCGCCGCCCGCGAGGGAGGCGAGGAGGCCGAGCACGAGACCGGCCACCACTCCCCCGGCGCAGCCGCGCAGCGCGCCCTCGTCCCAGCGCAGGGTCGGTGCCCGGCGCTGGGCCTGCACGGCGACGACCGCGGCCACGAGGGCGGGCAGCGCGACGAGGGCGACCGTCCAGGCGGGGGTCGGTCCGGTGTCGGGCAGGGCGGCCAGCAGCGGGAACATCGGCAGCGGGCCGAGCACGACGGCGGAGGGCGAGACCAGGGTCCCGACGCCGACGGTGAAGCCCGGACCCACGAGGTAGGAGGCGGCGAAGAGCACCGCGTTGGGCACCACGGCGAGGCTGGCCACCGAGAAGGCGGTGGCGTCGCCGGCGTCGGTGTGCAGCTGGGAGAGCACGTTGGCGGCGGTGTCGAGGTCGACCAGGAGGGCCAGGAGGAAGGCCGCCGCGGAGAGGGCCAGCCAGGTCACCAGCAGCCGGCGCGCCACCCGGGCCGCGTGGCGCAGCACCGGGGGCACCGCCGGGGCCCAGATGGCGGCGCGGCCCGAGGCGACCGCGATGGCCGGGGTCGCCACCAGCAGGCCCAGGCCGAGGACCCAGCCGAGCACCGGGGTGGTCGCGGGCGCCGTGGTCGCCGTGGCGGCGAGGGTCACGACCCCCACCGCGACCACGGCGTAGGCGACGGTGAAGAGCAGCGCGGCCACCGGCACGGTCCAGTCGCGCTCCCCGTCGCTGATCGCGTCGGCGTCGGGGCCGTGCCCCGACACCGCGTCGCCGACACGCAGGCCCACCCGCCAGCACGACCAGGCGCACAGGGCCGTGAGGCCGAGAGGGACGGCGGTGAGCGCGACCCCGCCGACCACCACGCCCGAGCCGTGGGCCGTCAGCCACGCCAGCGCGCCGACGCGCAGGGCGTCGTGCGGCTCGCCGTGGGCGCCGGCGTCGGTGAGGAACCACCCGATCACCGCCACCGCGAGGCACACCAGCAGGGTCGCACCGGCTGCCGCGACGCCGCCGAGGGTGGCGGTGAGCACGAGCGGTCGGCGGTGGGCACCGCCGGGCGCCGGGCGCCGGCCGGTGGCGCCGGGGGTGCGGCGCGCGGTCGAGGAGTCGGGCAGCAGCGAGGTCATGGCCCGTCCATCCTGACCCCGCCCCCCGGCGTCGCGTCGGTCCCACGCCGAGCGGCGCGGGCCCTCGGCGCGGGTGGCGAGCGCCACGCCGGTGACGCGCCGCTCGGGTTGGCGGGCCTCACCGCGGATCGCTTACGTTGGACGACGCCATGGCGGACCCCACCGACTTCGACGCGTTCTACAAGGACGCACGCGCGCGACTGCTGCTGCAGACCTATGCGCTCACCGGGGACCTGGCCGCCGCGCGCAGCGCGGTGCGCGACGCCTTCGTCGCCGCCTGGCACCACTGGCGCAAGGTCTCGCGCAGCGCCGACCCCGAGGCCTGGGTGCGCCCCGTCGCCTGGTCGCACGCGCTGCGACGCCACACCACGCGGCCCTTCCACAAGGAGAAGGGCCTCGACCCCGGGGCCGCCGCCACCCTGGAGGCGCTGGCCGGCCTCCCGCTGCTGCAGCGCCGGGTGCTGCTGCTGGCCCACCTGGCGTCGCTGTCGATGACCGACCTGGCCCGCGAGGTCGGGATCCCCCCGGCCGACGCCGAGCGGGAGCTGCAGAGCGCGACCGCGCGCTTCGGACTGCTGCGCGACCTGCCCACGCCGTTGGTGCGCACCGCGCTCGAGCCGCTGGCCGAGGTCGTCGCCGAGGCCCGCTGGCCCCGCCCGACCATCGTGCGGCGCACCGGGGCCGCGCGGCGGCGTACGCACACCGGCGTGGGCGCGGCGCTGGTCGTGGGCGCGCTGCTGGTGACGGGCACGCTGGTCACCGACACGGCCGGGGTGAGGCCCACGCTGCAGCGCGACGCCGTGGCCGCGCCCGGCGACTCCGTCGCCCCCGGCGCGGAGAACCCCACCGACGACGCGCCGACCGGCTCCCCCACGCCCGAGCCCGAGCCGCTCGAGGCCGCCGCGCTCCTCGGCGCCGAGGACGTGGCCGCGCGGCTGCCGGGCGGCGGCTGGCGCGAGGGCGCGACCACCGACGGCACCGAGGGCGACGGCCTGGTGCTGCCCTGCCAGGGGGCGCGGTACGCCGACCCCGAGGGCACGGTCGCCCTGGTGCGCGCCTTCCGGGACCGCCCGCGCGGGCAGGAGGCCCCCCGCTCGGCCTGGCAGCTCGCCGAGTCCTCCCGCACCGACCGGGCCGCCCGGGCCGCCTACGACGGCGCCGCCGGCTGGTTCGCCGGCTGCGACGAGCCCCGGGCCCAGCTGATCTCGACCCAGCGCGTCGACGGGGTCGGCGACGAGGCGGTGCTGCTGGTGCTGCGCGACTGGGCCGCGCCGGCCCGCACGGTGGTCGCCGGCGTGGCCCGCACCGGTCGCATCGTCACGGTGACCGCCTCCCAGCGCCGCGGCACCTCCGCCGACGACCTGCTCGACCAGGCGCGGCTGCTCGGGGGCGCCGTCGACGGTCTCTGCGACCTCACCGACGGCGGGGCCTGCACCACCCGGGCGCGGCTCAGCCCCGCCGACGCCCTGCCCGTCGGCGAGGTGCCCTCGCTGCTCTCGGCCGTCGACCTGCCCCCGGTCGGCTCGGTCACCCGCCCCTGGGTCGGCACCGAGCCCGAGCGCGCCCGCGACAACGACGCGGCGACGCGCTGCGACCAGACCAGCTTCGTCGGCGACTTCCGCGGCGCGCGCTTCAGCGACAGCCGCACCCGCACGTTCCTCGTGCCGGGTGGACGGCTGCCCACGTCGTTCGGGCTGACGCAGACCGTCGGGTCCCTGCCGGTGCCGCAGGCGCGGGCCCTCGTCGAGCAGGTGCGCTCGAGGATGGCCAGCTGCGCCGACCGCGACCTGGGCACCGACGTGGTCACCGTGACCTCCCAGACCGGTCCCGAGCGCTCCCTCGACGTCTGGGACGTCACCGTCGACGTCTCCGACGACACCTCCGTGCGCTTCGTCGTCGCCCTGCTGCGGCGCGGCACGGCGGTCAGCCAGATCGGCTTCGTGCCCGGCCCCGACGCCACCATGGCGGGCGGCGCTTTCCTCGCGCTGGCCGAGCGCGCCGCCGAGCGGCTGGCCGAGCAGCCGGCCCCCCGACGCGCCGGCTGAGAGCCGCTCCGCACGGGTGCGGCGTGTCGTGCAACCGCACGGCCCCGCCGCGCGTACCACTCCCGGAACAGCAGCGACACGGGAGCACGCGACGAGCGCGGGCACGGGACGGAGACGCCATGGACGAACGCGAGTTCGACGACTTCTACGCCGCGTCCTACGCCCGGCTGGTCGGCCAGGTCCACGCCATGATCGGCAGCCGCGACGAGGCCGAGGAGTGCGTGCAGGAGGCCTTCGTGCGGGCCTGGGCTCACCGGCGCAGGCTCGACCGGGCCGACCACCCCGAGGCCTGGGTGCGCACCACCGCCCACCGGCTGGCGGTGAGCCGCTGGCGCCGCACCGTGCTGGGTCGCCGCCCCGCCGACCGCGCCGTCTCCGCGCCGGTCGCCGCCCCGCCACCGAGCGAGGCCCACGTCGCGCTGGTCGCGGCGCTGGGACGCCTGCCCGAGGCGCAGCGCCAGGCGCTGGTGCTGCACCACATCGCCGACCTGCCGGTGCGGGCGGTGGCCCGCGAGGTCGGGGTGCCCGAGGGCACGGTGAAGGCGCGGCTCAGCCGGGGCCGCACCGCTCTCGCCGCCCTGCTCGCCGACGACGACGGCCTCCAGGAGGGAGCCCACCATGCCTGAGCCCACCGATCCCGCCGACCTCTTCACCCGCTTCCTGGCCGAGGAGGCCCCCGTGCACCCCCTGCCCGCGTCCGAGGTACGCCGCCGCGGCGACCGGTTGCGCCGCCGCCACCGCGCCCTCACCGCCGTCGCCGGCGCCGCTGCGGCCCTCCTCGTCGCCACACCGCTCGCGCTGGCCACCCGGGGCGCCGAGACCGCTGGCCCCGACCCGGCGGCACCGAGCCCGACCGCCACCCCGGCGCCGGGCGACGTCGACTGGGTGACCCGCGTGCCCGCCGACTTCCCGCTCGGCGCGGGTCTGCGGGGCCTGGGCGAGCAGCCCGAGGTCGTGCCCGGCTTCGCCCCCGACCCGCCGGTGCGGGGCTGCCAGGTCGGGGCCTACACCGCCGAGGCCCCCGTGCGGGCCCTCGACGCCGTGCAGCTCGACGCGCCCAACGCGCCGGGCTCCGAGGGCGGCGTGCAGCGCGGCCTGCTGCTCTACGCCGACGACGAGGCCGCCCGGGAGGTGCTCGCGGCGCGGGAGGCGGCGCTCGCGGACGGCTGCGGCTCGGCCGACCCGCTCGTCTCCGACCTCGGCGAGGGCTCGGTGGTCTGGGTCCAGCGCTCCGGCGGCGCCGGGGAGGGTGAGCTCGTGCAGCTCGTCACGGTCGGCAACGCCGTGCTCGCGACGTCGACCTCGTTCGGCGGCGCCGGCGACGCGCAGGTCGTCGAGCAGACCCGGGAGCTGGCGCAGAGCACCTCGGCCCTCGTGGTCTCCTCGCTGTGCGTCTTCGCCGCCGACCCCTGCTCGCAGCCGCCCGGCGCGCCCGACGCCGCGGCGACGACGGCCGGCGACCGTGTGCCCGACGGCTTCCCGCTCACCGCGGGCTACCCCGACGACGCCGCCGCCGGGAGCGGTCAGCCGGGTCTCCAGGAGCTCTCCCGGGCGGTCAGTCCGCTGACCCTCACCGCGTGCGGGCGCGAGGTGGCGCTGCCCCCCGGTCGTACCGACCTCGTCCGGGCCGGGTGGAGCGACCGCGACGACCTCCGGCTGCGCAACCTGGCCGTCTTCGCCCGCGCCGAGGACGCCCGCGCCTACGCCGACGACGTGCTCGCGCTCTACCGCGACTGCCCCGTCGACACCGGCGCCACCGGCACCGCCGTCGAGACCGCGGTCGTCGCCAGCGACCTGGGCGAGCAGGCCGGCGTGGTCGTCCGGAGCACCACGGGCGCCGACGCCGCCCCACCGCAGGTCCTGCACGTGGTCAGGGTGGGACGGGCGGTGCTGGTCTCGCTGGTGACCGGCCCCTCCGTGCCCGCCGGCTCCAGCCCGGCGGAGGCCGCCGCGCAGAGCGACACCGCCGTGCGCGAGGTCGCGGCCGCGATGGAGGTCTTCGCCGGCTGACGGGCTACGCCCGCACGCACGAGCGGCCCGCCCCCCGCAGGGGACGGGCCGCTCGTGGCGTACGCGGGGTGGGTCCGGGGTCAGAGACCCTGGAGGATCTCCCGCATCAGCTGGGCGGTCTCCGACGGCGTCTTGCCGACCTTGACACCCACGGCCTCGAGGGCCTCCTTCTTGGCCTGCGCCGTGCCCGAGGAGCCCGAGACGATGGCGCCGGCGTGGCCCATCGTCTTGCCCTCGGGAGCGGTGAAGCCCGCGACGTAGCCGACGACCGGCTTGGTCACGTGGTCCTTGATGTAGGCCGCCGCGCGCTCCTCGGCGTCGCCGCCGATCTCGCCGATCATGACGATCGCACGGGTGTCGGGGTCGGCCTCGAACGCCGCGAGGGCGTCGATGTGGGTGGTGCCCACGATCGGGTCGCCGCCGATGCCGATGGCGGTCGAGAAGCCGAAGTCACGCAGCTCGAACATCATCTGGTAGGTCAGCGTGCCCGACTTCGAGACCAGGCCGACCGGGCCGGAGCCCGAGATCGTGGCCGGGGTGATGCCGGCCAGGGCCTCGCCCGGGGTGATGATGCCCGGGCAGTTGGGCCCGATCATCCGGGTGCCGCCGTGGTTGCTGGAGCCCTGGAGGTAGGACCACACCTCGGCGGTGTCCTGCACCGGCACGCCCTCGGTGATGACCACGAGCAGGCCGATGCCCGCGTCGATGGCCTCGAGGCAGGCGTCCTTGGTGAACGCCGGCGGCACGAAGGCGACCGACACGTCGGCGCCGGTCTCCTTCATGGCCTCCTCGACGGAGCCGAAGACGGGCAGCTCGACGCTGGAGCCGTCGGCGGCGGTGTGGGTCACGGTGGTGCCGGCCTTGCGGGCGTTGACGCCGCCCACGACGTTGGTGCCGGACTTCAGCATCAGGGCGGTGTGCTTGGTGCCCTCACCGCCCGTGATGCCCTGGACGATGACCTTGCTGTCCTTGTTGAGGTAGATCGACATTTCGCTCTCAGTCCCGTTCTCAGGCGTTCGCCAGCTCGGCGGCCTTGTCGGCCGCGCCGTCCATCGTCTCCACGAGCGTCACCAGCGGGTGGTTCTTCTCCTGGAGGATGCGGCGACCCTCCTCGACGTTGTTGCCGTCGAGGCGGACGACCAGCGGCTTGGTGGCCTCGTCGCCGAGGATGTCGAGGGCGCCCACGATGCCGTTGGCCACGGCGTCGCAGGAGGTGATGCCGCCGAAGACGTTGACGAAGACGCTCTTGACCTGCTCGTCGTTGAGGATCACGTCGAGGCCGTCGGCCATGACCTGCGCCGAGGCGCCGCCGCCGATGTCGAGGAAGTTGGCCGGCTTGACGCCGCCGTGCTTCTCGCCGGCGTAGGCGACCACGTCGAGGGTCGACATGACCAGGCCCGCGCCGTTGCCGATGATGCCCACGGCACCGTCGAGCTTGACGTAGTTGAGGCCCTTCTCCTTGGCCTTGGCCTCGAGCGGGTCGGCCGCGGCCTTGTCCTCGAAGTCGGCGTGCTCGGCGTGGCGGAACTCGGCGTTCTCGTCGAGGGAGACCTTGCCGTCGAGCGCCTCGAGCCGGTCGCCGGCCAGGCGGGCCAGCGGGTTGACCTCGACGAGGGTGGCGTCCTCCTCGACGAACACCTTCCACAGCGCGAGCACGGTCTGCACGGCCTGGTCGGTGAGCGCCTCGGGGAAGGCCGCCTCGGCGACGATCGCGCGGGCCTTGGCCTCGTCGACACCGGTGCCCGGGTCGATGGCGATCTGCTTGACGGCGTCGGGGTTGGTCTTCGCGACCTCCTCGATCTCGACACCGCCCTCGACGCTGGCGATGCAGAGGTACTGACGGTTGGCGCGGTCGAGCAGGAAGGAGAAGTAGTACTCCTCCTCGATGCTGGCCGCGGGGGCGATGAGCACCCGGTTGACCGTCAGGCCCTTGATCTCCATGCCGAGGATGGCCTGGGCGTGCTGCTCGGCCTCGTCGGGGGTCTTCGCCAGCTTGACGCCGCCGGCCTTGCCGCGGCCACCCGCCTTCACCTGCGCCTTGACCACGCAGACGCCGAGCTTCTCGGCGGCCTCGCGGGCCTCGGCGGGGGTGTTGGCGACGATGCCGGGAGTCCCCGGGACGCCGTGCTTGGCGAAGAGCTCCTTCGCCTGGTACTCCATCAGGTCCACTGATCCACCAGTTCTCTAGTGTGCTGCGCTGTGAGGGCGCCTTGGTTGAGTCGTTGGACGAGCCTGGGCGAGCCTGGGCCCGACGACCGTCCGCTCCCGCGTGAGCACGGGCGGAGGCCTCCGGCACCTTAGTCCCGTCGCGGGCCGCGGCACGAGGGCGCGGGGGCGCGACGTGACCGAGGTCATGCGGTGACGGGCCGCCGTCGTCCACATTTGTCACGGCGCCGAGTTCCGCCTGCTGCACCGGGTCCGTTACAGTCTTGGCTCGTTCGCCCCCGACCACCTGAAAGGGTGGGCCGACCGCCAGGTCCGGCGCCCCCCACCACCGTCGATCACGGGAGTCACTGCTTCATGGGTCATCACCGAGTCGCACCCACCGGCACCAGCCGCAGCGATCTCGGGACCCCTGACACCCCGGCTGTCACCCCGGGTGTCACCCCGGCCTACCGCGGCCGTCGCGTGGCGACCGTGCCCGTCGACTCCGCCGCGACGACCGCCGCACCGGCGGCGCCCTACGTCGGCCGCCGCGTGGCCCGACCGGCCCCGGTCGTCACCGTCGAGCCGGTCACCGCGTCCGCCGGGCGCCTCGACACCGGCCCGGGTCTCGACGCCGGCACGGTGGACCGGATCCTCGCCGACCTCGAGCCGGTCGACCACACCACCTCCTTCGCCTCCGACCCGACCGAGCTGCTGCCGCTGACGCCGGCGCGCCCGGGTCTGTCGCACCCCGAGACCGCCGAGCTCCGCACCGCGGGCAGGCGCAAGGCCGTCAAGCACGCCGGCGACCGCGGCGCGCTCCTGCGCCGGATGCCCTCGGTGCCGGTGCTCGTGGGGATCGCGGCGCTCGCGGTCTCCGTGGGCGGCGCGGTCACCGCCACCGACACCGACCTGGCCGCCCAGGAGGCGGCGCCCGTCGGCCCCAGCAGCGCCCTCACCGGCTCCAGCGGCGGTGGCGTCGTGGGCCTCGACCGCGAGGAGCGCATCTCGCGCGACTCCAGCCGCGACGCGCTGGGCGACCTCGCCGACGAGCGGCTCGTCGAGGCCGCCGAGGCCCAGGCCGCGGAGCGCAACACCGAGCTGCGCACCCTCGCCAACGCCGCCGAGGTGCAGTCGAAGAAGATCGAGGCCAACCAGTGGGTCCTGCCGCTCAGCGGCTACCGCCTCACCGCGCGCTACGGCGAGTACGGCCTGTGGGCGACCTATCACACCGGCCTCGACTTCGCCGCCCCCACCGGCACGCCTCTCGTGGCCATCGCCAACGGCACGATCACCTCGACCGGTTACGACGGCGCCTACGGCAACAAGACCGTCCTCACCCTCGAGGACGGCACTGAGCTGTGGTTCTGCCACCAGACCTCGATCGACGTCTCCCCCGGCGAGACCGTCACCGCGGGCCAGCAGATCGGCACCGTCGGCTCGACCGGCAACGTGACCGGCCCCCACCTCCACCTCGAGGTCCGCCCCGGCGGCGGCGACCCGGTCGACCCCTACGAGGCGCTCTCGGTCAACGGCGTCACGCCGTAGCACCGCCAGGGCCGGGCTCCGCCCCGCACCTCACGTGCCCGCCCCAGGACCCGGCCGCCGGCCTCGGCCTCGGCCTCAGAGCTTCTGCACGGGCGCGTAGCGCAGCAGCAGCCGCTTGACGCCCTGCGAGCCGAAGTCGATCGAGGCCACCGACTTGTCGGCCACGCCCTCGACCGCCACCACGGTGCCGAGGCCGAAGGAGTCGTGCTGCACCCGGTCGCCCGGCTCCAGCGACGGCACCTCGCGCGCCGGCCGCGACTTGGCGGCGGCGTCGGCGCGCAGCGCGGCGGAGGAGAAGTTGCGGCGACCGGCCGCGGTCGGCGAGCCCAGGCCGCCGCCGTAGGAGCCGCCCAGGTCGGGTCGCGACCACTGGGTCTGCGCGGCCTCGGTGCGGCGCCAGTCGACGAGGTCGACCGGCATCTCGTCGAGGAAGCGCGACGCCGGGTTGTGCGACGGCGCGCCCCAGGCCGAGCGGACCACGGCGCGGGAGAGGTAGAGGCGCTCGCGGGCGCGGGTGACGCCGACGTAGGCCAGGCGTCGCTCCTCCTCCAGTTCCGGCTGGTCGCCGAGGGCGCGCGAGTGCGGGAAGACGCCGTCCTCGAGCCCGGTGAGGAACACCACCGGGAACTCCAGCCCCTTCGCCGTGTGGAGGGTCATGAGGGTCACGACACCGGTGTCGTCGGGGTCGTCGGGGTCGGTGTCGGGGATCTGGTCGGAGTCGGCCACGAGCGCGACGCGCTCCAGGAAGTCGCGCAGACCGGGCGCGACCTGCCCGGCGTCGACGTCGGCGGGGTCGGCCGAGGGCCCCGCGACGGGGTCGTCGCTGAACTCGCGCGCCACCGCGACGAGCTCGGCGAGGTTCTCCGCGCGCGTGGCGTCCTGCGGGTCGTCGGAGTCCTCCAGGGCGGCGACGTAGCCCGAGCGGGCCAGCACGGTCTCGAGCACGACGTCGGCGCGCTCGCCGCCGTCGACCATCGACTGCAGCTCCTCGATCATGGCCACGAAGCCGCGGATGCTGCCCAGCGAGCGGGTCGCGAGCCCGGGCGCCTCCTCGGCGCGTCGCAGCGCCTCCCAGAAGGTCGTGCGGTCGCGCTCGGCGAGCGCGTTGACGCACGCCACCGCCCGGTCGCCGATGCCGCGCTTGGGGGTGTTGAGGATCCGGCGCAGCGAGACCTGGTCGTCGGGGTTGGCCAGCAGCCGCAGGTAGGCCAGGGCGTCGCGCACCTCGCGGCGCTCGTAGAACCGCACGCCGCCGACCACCTTGTAGGGCTGGCCGGTGCGGATGAACACCTCCTCGAAGACCCGCGACTGGGCGTTGGTGCGGTAGAAGATCGCGACGTCGGAGGCCCGCGCGCCCTGGTCGACGAGGGTGTCGATCTCGGAGGAGACGAAGCGGGCCTCGTCGCGCTCGTCGTCGGCGACGTAGCCCACGATCCGCTCGCCGTCGCCGGCGTCGGACCACAGCCGCTTGGGCTTGCGGCCCTTGTTGTGGCCGATGACGGCGTTGGCGGTGGTGAGGATGGTCTGGGTGGAGCGGTAGTTCTGCTCCAGCAGGATCGAGGTGGCGTCGGGGAAGTCCTCCTCGAAGTCCAGGATGTTGCGGATGTTGGCGCCGCGGAAGGCGTAGATCGACTGGTCGGCGTCGCCGACGACCATCAGCTCGGCCGGCTCGACGCGCTCGGCGGGCTCCACGGTCGAGGTCGGGTCGGCGAGCGAGGCGTCCTCGAGCTGCTCGGCGCACAGCTGGTGGACCAGGGCGTACTGCGCGTGGTTGGTGTCCTGGTACTCGTCGACGAGCACGTGGCGGAAGCGGCGCCGGTAGGTCTCGCGGACCTCCGGGAAGCGCTGGAGGAGGTGCACCGTCGACATAATCAGGTCGTCGAAGTCGAGGGCGTTGGCCTCGCGCAGGCGGCGCTCGTAGAGGGTGTAGGCGGCGGCGTAGGTCTGCTCGAGGTTGTTGGTGGCCAGGGCCGTGGCCGCCTCGGCGTCGCGCAGCTCGTTCTTGTGGTCCGACACCCAGTGCAGCAGGGCGCCGGGCTGGTAGCGCTTGGGGTCGAGGTCGAGGTCGGCGACCACCAACGACATCAGCCGCTTCTGGTCGGCGGCGTCGTAGATCGAGAAGCTCGACTTCAGGCCGAGCTTGTCGACCTCCTTGCGCAGGATGCGCACGCAGGCGGAGTGGAAGGTCGAGACCCACATGATCCGGGCCCGCTTGCCGACCAGCTCCTCGACGCGCTCCTTCATCTCGGCCGCGGCCTTGTTGGTGAAGGTGATGGCCAGGATCGAGCCGGGGTGCGCACCGCGCTCCTGGATCAGCCAGGCGATGCGGCGGGTGAGCACGCGGGTCTTGCCCGACCCGGCGCCGGCGACGACCAGCAACGGCGCGCCCTCGTGCACGACGGCCGCGCGCTGGGGCTCGTTGAGCCCCTCGAGCAGCTCCTCGCGCGTGGGGCCGCGCCGGGTGGTGCGGGGCTCCTCGGGAGCGACGGACTCGAGACCAGGGAGGGGGAACGGGATGCTCATGCTGCCCTCCACCCTACGGCCGCGGTCGGCGTGGTCGGGCAGCGCCGACGCCGCGGTCGGCTCAGTAGGAGCCGTGGGCGGGCGACCAGAAGACCGCGACCGCGATGTTGAGCACCGTGAGCCCCAGCAGCGCCGCCCACAGACCCTGGGCGATGCGCTCCTTGCGCAGGTTGGCCATCACCAGGCCCAGGATGACCAGGCCCACCACCAGCTTGACCCCGATCTTGGCGTGGTCGACGTCGGTGTCGCCGGCCTCGAGCACGCCGACCAGCGCGATCCCGGCCAGGACGGCCGTGCCGGCGCCGTCGCGCATCAGCTCGTTGACCCGCTTGTGCGGCTCGCGGGCCTGCGCGAGCAGGCCGCCGAGGAGGGCCGCGAAACCGAGGATGTGCACGAACAGCAGGACCAGCCGCAGGATCTCCATGCCGCGCAGCCTACGGTCGCGGCGCGCGGGGCCGCGGCACAGGGCGCACGACCAGCACGGGGCAGGGCGCGGAGTGCTGGACCCGCTGGGCGGTGCTGCCGAGCAGCACGGTGCGGCTCAGCCCGCGACCGCCCGCGGCGACGACCACGAGGCCGGCTCCCAGCGCCGAGGCGGCCCGGGTGATCTCGTGGGCCGGCGAGCCGCTGCGGATGCTGGTGCGGACCGTGGGGCCCCAGCCGTCGAGCTCCGCCGCCACGACGCGCACGGCGCTCTCCGCGGCCGCCCGGAACGACGAGGACTCCCCCTCGGCCCGCGTGCGGTCGGCGGGGGTCAGGTCGTCGGCGAAGGCCACCGCGGCGAGCGGACGCACCACCGCCAGCACCGTGACGTCGGTGATCCTGGCCGGGTCGGCGAAGGAGCGCAGGTGGCGCGCGGCGTCGAGCGACTGCTGCGAGCCGTCGGTGGCGACGATGACGTGCACGGGGGCCTCCTCGGGCGTCCGGTGGTGCTGGGTGCTGGGTGCTGGTGGGAGCGGGCCTCAGGTGCGGGGCTCGACGGTGGACTCGCCCCGGGCGCGGCCGTGCGGCCGGTCGCGGCGACCGACCAGGCGCTCCACGACGTAGAGCACCAGGCCGACGGCCAGCAGCCCGCCGCACCACAGCAGCGACGTGGGGTCGTCCCACACGACGTAGGCCAGCAGGACCAGGTTGCCGACGATCCCGACGGCGAGCAGCGCGGTGGGGGCGGTGTAGGTGTCGTCGGCCTCGTCGTGGCCGCGCAGCCTGAGCGCGGAGAGGATGACCAGGCCGTAGATGAAGAGGGTGAAGACCACCGTGACGGTGGCCAGCCGCGCCACCACGTCGACGCCGACGCCGGCGCGGTTGAGCAGGGCGCCGACGACCAGCAGGGAGCAGACCACGACGGCCGCGAAGCTCAGCGCGACCCAGGGGCTGCGGCGGCTGGAGTGGATGCGGGCGAAGACGCCCGGCACGACGTCCTCGCGCGCCATGCCGTAGAGGATGCGCGACTGCGTGACCACCGAGACCAGGGTGGTGTTGGTGATCGCGACCATGGCGATCACGGCGAAGACCACGCTGAGCAGCCCCACGGGCAGGGGCAGCACGCCGGCCTCGACCACCTCCAGCAGGGCGGCGTCGGAGGAGGCCAGGTCGGCCACCGGCACGACCAGGGCCGCGGTCACGGCGACCAGCACGTAGATCACGCCGGCGACGACCATGCCGCCGACGAGGGCCCGCGGGAAGGTGCGGGCCGGGTCGATGGTCTCCTCGGCGACGTTGGCGGCGTTCTCGAAGCCCGTCATCGCGAAGAAGGCGAGCGCGACGCCGGCCACGATCGCCAGCACGGGGTCGCCGTCGGCCCGGAACTCGGTGAGCGTGCCGAAGTCGGCGTCGCCCTGCGCGACGTAGACGACCCCGATGACCACGACGATGACCAGACCGGCGATCTCGACGACGGTCATCACCATGTTGGCCACGACCGACTCGGTGATGCCGATGTAGTTGACGACCGCCAGCAGGAGGATGAAGACCAGCGCCACCAGCAGGCCCGGGGGCAGCTCCCACACCTCGGCGAAGTAGGCGGAGAAGCCGGTGGCCAGCGACCCGGCCGCGGCGAAGGTGGCCGAGAGCATCGAGATCGTGACGAGGAAGGTCAGCGCGGGGCTGCGGAAGGCCTTGTTGACGTAGAGCGCGGCGCCGGCGGCCTGGGGGTACTTCGTCACCAGCTCGGCGTAGGCCAGCCCGGTGATCGTCGCGACCGACACCCCGACGGCGAAGGCGATCCAGAAGGCGCCCCCGACCGCACCCGCGACGGCGCCGATGAGCACGTAGATGCCGGAGCCGAGCACGTCGCCGAGGACGTAGAAGAACAGCAGCCTCCCGGTGATCGACCGGGTGAGGTCCCCGTCGTCGGGGAGCGCGGTCGTGGTGGCTGCGGAGGAGTCGGCCATCGGCCCACCGAAGCCGCCCCCGGAGCCCGGGGTCAAGCCCGCGGCGGCGCTCTCACCCCGCCGGGTGACCCGGGCCCCCGCCCCGGCGGAGCGGCGGCCTCAGGCCGGCACGCGCACGCCGACCGGCGCCAGCCAGGCCTCGCGGGCCGCCACCGCCGCGTCGGGCTGGTCGGTGATCAGCCCGTCGACGCCGAGCTCGAGCAGCAGCTCCACGAAGCCGCCGAGGTCGCCGTGCGCTGCGGGGCGCTCCCCGGCCTCCTCGCCTCGGCGGAAGGGGGCCGGCAGGAAGTGGTTCTCGGCCCGCAGCGTCCACACGTGGACGGTCAGCCACTCGCGGTGGGCGTCGGCCACCAGGGTGGAGGGGCGCATCCCGCGACCACCGGGCGCCTCGTCGGCCACCAGCGAGTGGTGGGCGCCGACGCCGTCGGCGTAGCGCTCCACCAGGGCCAGGCCCGCAGGGCTGGCCAGGTCGCCGAAGGTGCGCGGGTCGCCGGCCGCGGCGAGGTCGGCGGGGCGTCGGTCGCGCCGGTCGAGCAGCTGCACCAGGGGCACCCGCACCTGGCCGGCCAGCTGCTGGAGGATCGTGGGCTCGAAGGACATCACCGTCACCCGCGAGCGCGGCGTGTCGACGCCGTGGCGCCGCAGCGTGGCGACCAGCGCGGTGTCGAGCGGCAGCCCGCGCGAGGCGGACCAGGCGGCGTCCTTGAGCTCGATCATGACCCCGATCGAGCGGCCCCGGGCGGACGACTCCGCGGCCACCATCTCCAGCACGTCGTCGAGCGTCGCCACCGGGAGCCGGCCGTCGTGGGCGGCGCTGGCCGGGCGCAGCCCGGGCATCCGCTCGACCACCCGCAGCGTGCGCAGCTCCGAGAGCGGGAGGTCCTCGGCGAACCAGCCCGTCACCTCCTCGCCGTCGACCACCCGCGTGCTGCGGCGGTGGGCCAGCCCGGGGCGCGCGGCGATGTCGGTGGTGCGGGCCAGGTCGCTCTCGTGGCGCACCACGAGCACGCCGTCGGCGCTCACGACCAGGTCGAGCTCGATGTCGTCGGCGCCCATCGCGATCGCGGCGCGGTAGGCCTCGAGCGTGTGCTCGGGCCAGGTGCCGCTGGCGCCGCGGTGGCCCACGACGGCGGGGGTCACGGCCAGGGTGCGGGGACGACGGACGGGCAGGGACACGGTGGTCACGACCTCGACGGTGCGTGGCACCTCCGTCCGCGCGGTGACCCCGAGGTGAACGACGCGTGAGGGGCGGTGGGCAGGATGGGGCCGTGGACCTCTCCCCCGTCGGCACCCTGTCGCCCTCGCCCGCCCTCGACCACCCCGACCTGCTCGCCGCGCCGGTGGCCCGCGCCCTGGCCTCGCTGCCGGGCGCGGAGCGTGTCGGCGTGGTCGCCATCGACCCCGACCTGGCCGACACCGCGGCCCTGAGCGAGGCCCACCAGGTGCCGCTGGAGGCCAGCGCCAACTGCGTCCTGGTGGCCGGGCGCCGCGACGGGGAGGAGCGGGTCGCCGCCTGCGTGGTGCGCGCCGACACCCGCGCCGACGTCAACGGCCTGGTCAAGCGCACCCTCGACGTGCGCAAGGCGTCGTTCCTGCCCATGGAGCGCGCGGTGGCCGAGTCGGGCATGGAGCACGGCGGGATCACGCCGATCGGCCTGCCGGCCGGCTGGCGGCTGCTGGTCGACGCGCGGGTGCTGGACGTCGAGGTGGCCGTCGTCGGCTCCGGCGTACGCCGCTCCAAGGTGCTGCTGCCGGGTCGCCTGCTGGCCGACCTGCCCGGGGCCGAGGTGGTGGAGGGCCTGGCCGGCTGACGGGCTAGAAGCCGGTGACCTTGATGCTGGAGTGGATCTTGTAGCGCCGGTTGATCGAGATCAGCACGGCGGTGAGCGGCTCGACCTGGCGGGCCAGGCGCAGCTTGCCGGCGTCGATGCCGGGCCGCCCGGTGACGCTGGCGCAGAGCGCCATGACGGTCTCCTTGGCCTCCTTGACGTCGCCGACCACCAGGACGTCCTCGTGGGCCAGCACGTCGTCGTCGCCCCACAGCGAGACCGCCGAGACGTTGTGGAAGGCGCCCACCACGGTGGCCGAGTCCCCCACGATGCGCTGGGCCGACTCCGCGGCCGACCCCTCGCCGCCGTCGATGACCAGGCCGTGCGCGCCGCGCTTGTCGAAGGCCAGCGGGTTCACGCAGGAGATCACCGTCGTGCCGGCCAGCGGGAGGGTGGCGACCAGCTCGTCGTGGCCGTCCCACGGCACGGCGAGCAGCACGAGGTCGGCGCCCGCGCAGGCGTCGGCGTTGGTGGCGCCCGTGACCGTCCCGGCGCCCTCCACGCCGACGAGCCGGTCGGCCACCTCGGCGGCGACCGCCTCGGCCTTGTCGGCGGCGCGCGAGCCCAGCACGACGTCGTGGCCGCCGCGCGCGAAGCGGTAGCCGAGCCCCTTGCCCTGCGGCCCCGTGCCGCCGACCACGGCGATGCGGTGGCGGACCGTACCGGCGCCCGGGTCGGCGTCGTGGTCGGTGGCGGTCTCGGACGTGGCGGCGGGCTGGCTGGTCACGCGAGCGAGTGTGCCAGTGGCAGCGAGGACGCCGTACTCGTCATCAGGTTTTGGTACCGTCGGCCCCTCAACCGCGCAGGAGCTCAGGGGTGGCGAGTCGATACCGCAGCGATGTCCAGGGCCTGCGCGCCGTCGCCGTGCTCGTCGTCATCGCTGCGCACGCCGGTGTCCCCTTCCTGCCCGGCGGCTTCGTCGGGGTCGACGTCTTCTTCGTCGTCTCCGGCTTCCTGATCTCGGGGCTGCTCTTCCGCGAGATGCGCCGGGGCGAGAAGGTCTCGCTGACCGCCTTCTGGTCGCGCCGGGCCCGGCGGATCCTGCCCGCCGCCACGCTGGTCACGGCGCTCACCGTGCTGGCCTCGGTGGCGTGGATGAGTCTCATCGACGCGCGCGAGGTCGTGGTCGACGCCGTCTGGGCCACCCTCTTCGCCGCCAACGTCCGCTTCGCCGACCAGGGTGACTACTTCTTCGCCCAGGACGGTCCCCCGTCGCCGATGCAGCACTACTGGTCCCTGGCGGTCGAGGAGCAGTTCTACGTCGTCTGGCCGGTGCTGCTCGTGGTCTGCGCCCTCGCGGTGCGCCTGGTCACCCGCTCCGACGAACGCCGGCTGCCCGAGCGCACCCTGGCCGTCGTGCTGGTCGCGCTGACCGCGGCCAGCTTCGCCTGGTCGGTGGCGGGCACGGCCGGTGACTCCGGCAGCGCCTACTACTCCACCCTCGGGCGGGCCTGGGAGCTCGGCGCCGGCGCGCTGGCCGCGCTCGCCGCGCCGCGCCTGCGCAAGCGGATGCCGGCCCTGGCGGTGCCGCTGCTCGGTGCCGGCGGCCTGCTCGCGGTGGGGCTGGCCTGCGTCCTCTACTCCTCGGCCACGGCCTTCCCGGGGTGGGCCGCGCTCCTGCCGGTGCTCGGCACGGTGGCGTTGCTGCTCGCCGGCATCCGGCCCGGCCCCCGCCACGACCCGGTCCGGGCCCTGCTGACCTGGCGCCCGGTGCGGGTCCTGGGCGACTGGTCCTACTCCCTCTACCTGTGGCACTGGCCCGCGCTGATCCTCGCCGAGGAGTGGGCGCTGCGCCCCCTGACCGGCGCGGAGCGCGCGCTGGTGCTGCTGGTGGTGCTGAGCCTGGCCGCGCTGACCTTCCGCTTCGTCGAGACGCCCTTCCGGCAGGGACTGCCCCCGCGGCTGCTCGTGGCCCCCCGTCCGCTGCTGCTCTACCCGCTGAGCCTGGCCGTGGTCGCCGCGTCCTGCGTCGGCGGGTGGCAGTGGATCGAGGCCCGCACGGGCCAGGGCGACGTGCCCGCGATCGCGGTGGCCGACCCCGCGGGCGCCGACAGCACCGTCGCCCTCGTGCGGGCCTCGGTCAACGCCGCGCGCGACCGGATGGCGGTGCCCAGCGAGCTCGACCCCAACCTGCTGACCCTGCGTGACAGCGTGGCCGACGTCGGCGCGTGCGACTACGAGGAGGACGTACAGGAGCTCTGCCTGCGCGGCGACCCCGACGGGGAGCGCACCGTGGTGGTCACCGGCGACTCCCACGCCCGTGCCTGGATCCCGGCCGTGGAGCGGATCGCGGTGGAGAACGGCTGGAGGGCCTACTACCTGGTCAAGCCGCAGTGCCCGGCCGCCCACGTGCCGGTGGCGCCGCTCAACGAGCGCCGGGTCTTCACCGAGTGCACCGGCTTCCAGGACTGGGTGGTCGACCAGGTCGAGGCCCTGCAGCCCGACCTCACGATCGTCTCCTCCTCGCCCCCGGTCAACGGGGTGTGGATCGACGGCGAGCTCGCGGCCACGATCGAGCGGGTCGCCCCGGTGCTGGAGGAGGGCTACGACGAGCTCTTCGACGAGCTGCACGCCGCCTCCGAGCGGGTGTTGCTCATCAAGGACGTGCCCAAGTCGGGCATCGACCCCGGCGAGTGCCTCACCACCGGCACCCCCAGCCTCGGCGACTGCATGTTCCAGCCCGTCGAGCGCGCCGAGATCCTCGGCGACGTCGCGGTGAAGTCGGCGCTGCTGGCCGACGCCGAGGTCGTCGACCCGACCCCGTGGCTGTGCTACCAGGGCGAGTGCCCGGTGGTCATCGGCGGCACGCTGTCCTACCGCGACACCGACCACCTGACCACGGAGTATTCCGAGCTGCTGGCCGGCTCCCTGGGCCGCGCCACCGGCATGACCGACTGAGCACCGCCGCACCGATGGTGACAGCACCGCTGTCACGGTAGGGTCGCGAGCGTCGCCGCCGGGACCGGCCCGGCCCCAGGCCCAGGAGACCCATGAAGCTGTCGATGCCCCTCGTCTACTCCGGCAACCCGCGCGAGGCCGCCGACCAGGTCGTCGCGCTCGAGAAGGCCGGTCTCGACATGGTCTGGGTCGCGGAGCCCTACGGCTTCGACGCCCCCACGCTCATGGGCTACCTCGCCGCCAAGACCGAGACCATCGAGATCGGCGCCGGCATCCTCAACGTCTACTCCCGCACCCCGGGGGCGATGCTGCAGACCGCGGCGGGCCTCGACAACGTCTCCGGCGGCCGCGCGGTCATCGGCCTGGGCGCCTCGGGACCCCAGGTCATCGAGGGCTTCCACGGCCTGCCCTACGACAAGCCGCTCGGCCGCACCCGCGAGATGGTCGAGATCCTGCGCCTGGGGCTGCGCCGCGAGCCCCTCGTGCACGAGGGCAAGGTCTTCACGCTGCCGCTGCCCGCCGACCAGGGCCTCGGGCTCGGCAAGCCGCTCAAGCTCCTGACCCGCCCCGAGCGCCCGGTCGTGCCGCTGTGGGTGGCCGCCCTCGGCCACGCCAACGTGCGGATGACCGCCGAGATCGCCGACGGCTGGCTCCCCTTCCTCTTCCACCCCGAGAAGGCCCAGGAGGTCTGGGGCGAGCCGCTGGCGCAGGGGCGCGCCAAGCGCTCCGCCGACCTCGCGCCGCTCGAGGTCAGCGCCGGCGGCCTGGTGGCGATCGGCGAGGACGTCGAGGGGATGCTCGACCTCATGCGCCCCACCTACGCGCTCTACGTCGGCGGCATGGGAGCCAAGGGCAAGAACTTCTACAACGAGCTGGCGCGCCAGTACGGCTACGAGCAGGAGGCCGAGCAGATCCAGGAGCTCTACCTCCAGGGCAAGAAGAAGGAGGCCGAGGCGCTGGTGCCGCTGGAGTGGCTGCGCGCGGGCAACCTGGTCGGTCCCGAGTCCTACGTCAAGGAGCGCATCGCCGCCTTCCGCGAGGCCGGCGTCACCAACCTCTCGGTCACCCCCGCCTCCGCCGACCCGGCCGCCACGATCGCCCAGGTCAAGGAGTGGGTGTCCTGAGCGGGTGTCCTGAGCGCCGGGCCCGCAGGGGGCGCGGGATAGCCTCTCGGTGATGGCTGAGCGCACCGCCCCGAGACCCGACTCCGACCCGACCCCCCAGCAGGTACGCCGCGCCCTCGCGCGCGCCGAGCGGGGGGCGGCGCTCGACGTCGAGGAGGCGTCGGTGCTGCTGGCCGCCACCGGCGCCGACCTCGACCGGCTCTGCGCGGCCGCCGCCACCGTGCGCGACGCGGGGCTGCTCGCCGCGGGGCGCCCGGGCGTGGTCACCTACTCGCCCAAGGTCTTCATCCCGGTCACCACGATGTGCCGCGACCGGTGCCACTACTGCACCTTCGTGGAGAGCCCGGGCCACCTCCAGCGCGAGGGCCGACCGCTCTACCTCTCCCCCGACGAGATCCTCGACCTGGCCCGCCGCGGGGCCGAGCTGGGCTGCCTCGAGGCGCTCTTCACCCTCGGCGACCGCCCCGAGGAGCGCTGGCCCGAGGCTCGGCAGTGGCTCGACGAGCAGGGCTACGACTCGACCCTGGCCTACGTGCGCGCGATGGCCGTGCGGGTGCTGGAGGAGACCGGGCTGCTGCCCCACCTCAACCCCGGGGTGATGAGCTGGGAGGAGATGAACCGGCTCAAGCCGGTCAGCCCCTCGATGGGCATGATGCTCGAGACCACCTCGCGACGGCTCTTCGAGACCCGCGGACTGGCCCACTTCGGCTCCCCCGACAAGGACCCCGCCGTGCGGATGCGGGTGCTCGAGGACGCCGGTCGTCTCTCCATCCCCTTCACCACCGGGCTGCTCGTCGGCATCGGCGAGACCCTGCGCGAGCGCGCCGAGACGGTCTTCGCCCTGCGCGGGGTGGCCAAGGCCTACGGCCACGTGCAGGAGGTGATCGTGCAGAACTTCCGCGCCAAGCCCGACACCGCCATGCGCCACCGCGACGACCTGGGCCTGGAGGAGTACCGCGCCGCGATCGCGGTCACCCGCCTGGTGATGGGCCCGCGCATGCGCGTGCAGGCCCCGCCCAACCTGGTCGACGCCTCCGCGGGCTCCGCGGAGTGCCGCGCCCTGCTCGACGCCGGCATCGACGACTGGGGCGGGGTCAGCCCGCTCACCCCCGACCACGTCAACCCCGAGCGGCCGTGGCCGACCCTCGAGCGGCTGAGGGCCCACACCGCGGCGGCCGGCCTCGAGCTGGCGCCCCGGCTCACCGTGCACCCCGAGCACGTCCGGGCCGGTCTCGGCGGCGGCAGCCCGTGGCTCGACCCGCGGGTCAGCGCCCACGTCGCCGCGCTCGCGGTGCCCGACGGGCCCGCGGCCGGTCTGGCGCGGGTCGGCGTACGACCGGAGGGGCGGGTGTGGCAGGAGCCCGACGGCGGGGCCGCCTCGCTCACCACCAGCACCGGGCGCACCGACCTGCACGCCAGCATCGACACCGAGGGCCGCAGCGAGGACCGCCGCTCCGACTTCGCCGGGGTCTACGGCGACTGGGACTCGGTGCGCGACGCGGCCGGGTCGACGTCGCTGATCGACGGCGCTCCCGCGGTGCTCCACGCCGAGGGGGCCGCCGCGCTGCGGGCCGCGGAGGCCGACCCCGGCGGGCTCTCCGACGAGCACGCGCTCACCCTCATGACCGCCGAGGGCCCGCTGCTGGAGCAGGTGTGCCGCCTGGCCGACGACCTGCGCCGCGAGGTCGTGGGCGACACCGTCACCTACGTCGTCAACCGCAACATCAACTTCACCAACGTCTGCTACGTCGGCTGCCGCTTCTGCGCCTTCGCCCAGCGGCGCACCGACGCCGACGCCTACTCGCTGTCCCTCGACGAGGTCGCCGACCGGGCCGCGGAGGCCTGGGACCTCGGCGCGACCGAGGTCTGCATGCAGGGCGGCATCGACCCCGAGCTGCCCGCCTCGGCCTACGTCGAGCTGGTGGGGGCCGTGCGGCGTCGCGTGCCGCAGATGCACGTGCACGCCTTCTCCCCGATGGAGGTGCTCAACGGCACCGCCCGCACGGGCCTGTCGACCGAGGACTTCCTCATCAAGGCGCGCGAGGCCGGCCTGGGGTCGCTGCCGGGCACGGCCGCGGAGATCCTCGACGACGACGTGCGCTGGGTGCTCACCAAGGGCAAGCTGCCCACCTCCACCTGGATCGACATCGTCTCCACCGCCCACCGCGTGGGCGTGCCGACGACCTCGACGATGATGTACGGCCACGTCGACAACCCGCGGCACTGGGTCAACCACCTGCGCGTGCTGAGCCGGGTGCAGGACACCGCGCGCGAGCACGGCGCCGCGGAGTTCACCGAGTTCGTGCCGCTGCCCTTCGTGCACACCTCGGCCCCCATCTACCTCGCCGGCGTCGCCCGCCCCGGACCCACGCTGCGCGACAACCTCGCCGTGCACGCGATGGCGCGGATCCTGCTGCACGGGCGCATCGACAACATCCAGACCTCCTGGGTCAAGCTCGGCGTCGAGGGCACCCGCGCGATGCTGCGCGCGGGCGCCAACGACCTCGGCGGGACCCTGATGGAGGAGACGATCTCGCGCATGGCCGGCTCCGAGCACGGCTCGGCCAAGACGGTCGCCGAGCTCGTGGAGATCGGCGCGGGCATCGACCGGCCCGTGACCGAGCGCACGACCCTGTACGCCGCCCGCTGACCCCGCCCGCGGGGTCGGCCGCGGACCGGGCACGATGACCCATGCGCGTTTCGTGGACCAACGCCCTCATCGCCGGCGGGTCGGCCCTGCTCGGGGCCCTCGCCCTCATCGTGCTGACCCACGTGGTGGCCCGCCTGGTGCAGCGACGCTGGCCGCCCGGGGAGCGACTCTTCCGTCAGGCCCGGGTCCCCTACCGGGTGCTCGTGCTGGTCATCGCGCTCAACGGCTGGGTGGCCGGCGTGCGGCGTCGCGGCGACGACGAGGTGTGGTGGCACGCCGCGGTCCTGGCGGGGCGGACCCTGTGGATCATCGCCGCCGCCTGGCTGGTCACCGTGGTGCTGCTCTTCCTCCAGGACCTCGGCCTGGGCCGCGCCCGCACCGACGTGCGCGACAACCGGGCCGCGCGCCGCGTCCGCACGCAGGTGCTCATCCTGCGCCGTCTCACCGTGGCCCTCATGGTGGTGGTCGCCCTCGGCGCGATCCTGCTCAGCTTCCCGGGGGTCCGCACCATCGGCGCGAGCGTCCTGGCCTCGGCCGGCCTCATCTCGGTGGTCGCCGCGCTGGCCGCGCAGTCCACGCTGGCCAACGTCTTCGCCGGCATCCAGCTGGCCTTCAGCGACGCGATCCGCATCGACGACGTCGTGATCGTCGAGGAGGAGTGGGGCTGGATCGAGGAGATCACCCTCAGCTACGTCGTCGTCCGGCTCTGGGACGACCGCCGCATGGTGCTGCCCTCGACGTACTTCACCACCACCCCCTTCCAGAACTGGACGCGCCGCAACTCCGAGCTGCTGGGCGCCGTGGAGCTCGACCTCGACTGGCGCGTCGACACCGCCCGGATGCGCGAGGCCCTGCCGGGGGTCATGGCCTCGGCCGGCGAGCTGTGGGACGGGCGCGTCTCGCTGCTGCAGGTCACCGACGCCGTCGCCGGCTTCGTGCGGGTGCGGGTGCTGGTCACCGCCGTCGACGCCGGCACGCTCTTCGACCTGCGCTGCCACGTGCGCGAGCAGCTGGTGGCCTGGCTGCGCGACCACGACCCGGCCGGCCTGCCGCGCACGCGCCTCGAGGTCGAGCGGGACTGACCCGGCGCGGGCGCCCGGGTGCGGACGCGCCGACGGGCGGGACCCCGGGAGGGTCCCGCCCGTCGGCGGTGGTGCGGGTGGGGCGGGGCCGCTACCCGCGTCCGCTGGAGGAACGCACCCGGCGCGAGACCGAGTCGATCGCGACCGCCAGCAGCAGGACCGCACCGGTGACCATGAAGCGCACCGAGGAGTCGACGTTCATCAGGTTAAGGCCGCTCTGGATGGCCTGGAGCACGATGATGCCGAGCAGCGCGGAGTACGCCGACCCGCGGCCGCCGAAGAGGCTGGTGCCGCCGATCACCGCGGCCGCGATCGCGGTCAGGTTGGTGTCGGTGGTGCCGCTGCTCTGCGAGACCGAGGTGAGCTGACCGGCAAGCAGGATGCCGCCCAGGGCTGCGAAGGTCGAGGTCGCTGCGAAGACCGAGAAGTAGATCCGGCCCACCTTGATGCCGGCGCGACGGGCCGCCTCCTCGTTGCCGCCCACGGCGTAGACGTGGCGACCCCACGTGGTCTTGCGCAGCATGAGGTCCATGACGACCACCAGAGCCACGAAGAGCACGAACAGGTAGCCCCAGCCGCGGTCGATGCCGAGGTAGTAGGTCAGGAAGCCCAGGCCGCCCGCGAGGAGCACCGCCTTGATGCCGACCATGGTGAGGTTGGGCGGGGTCAGCCCGGCCGCCTTGCGCCGGCGCACCATCAGCAGCTGCGAGCCGACGTAGGCCAGCACGACCACCGCGAGCAGCACGTAGGCCGCACCGTCGCTGAGGAAGCGCTCGCGGGCGAACTGCCGCAGGCCCGAGTCGGTGGGCAGCACGATGGTGCCCTGGTCGCCCAGCACGTAGAGCAGCGCTCCCTGGAAGCCGAGGAGGCCGGCGAGGGAGAACACGAAGCTGGGCACGCCGAGCCGGGTGTAGAGCAGCGCGTAGACCGAGCCGATCAGGGTGCCGATCAGGATGCCTGCGATCATGCCGACGACCAGCGACTGGCTCTTGTTGGCCACCAGCACCGCCATGGAGGCGGCCGCGAAGCCCGAGACCGAGCCCACCGAGAGGTCGATCTCCCCCAGCAGCAGCACCAGCACGATGCCCAGCGCGATGACGCCGACCGGTGCGGCGAAGAGCGTGATGTTGACCAGGCTCTTCGACGACAGGAACGTCGGCTCCTGGGAGTAGAAGACCAGCGAGATGACGATGAGCCCGATGACCACGGGCAGCATGCCGAGCTCACCGCCCTTGAGCCGGTTCCAGACCGCGCGGGCCTGGCCGCCGAGACCCTGGCTCTGGATGAGCCGCTCGTCGGCGATGTCGGCGGCGACGGCCGACTGCGTCTCGTCGGTCGTGGCGCTCACTGGCCCGCTCCCTCGGTGGTGTCGGTGGTGCCGGCACGCCGGCTGGCGCGCGCGGCGACCACGTTGTCGGAGGCGCCGGTGATGGCCGCGACCAGCTGCTCGGTCGTGGTCTCCTCGGTGCGGAACTCCGCGGCGTTGCGGCCCAGGCGCATGACCACGATGCGGTCGGCCACGGCCTGGACGTCGGCCATGTTGTGGCTGATGAGGATGACCCCGAGCCCGGTCTCGCGCAGCCGCTCGACGAGGTTCAGGACCTCCGCGGTCTGCGCGACACCGAGGGCCGCGGTGGGCTCGTCGAGCATGACGAGCTTGGGGTTGCCCACGAGGCTGCGGGCGATCGCCACCGTCTGGCGCTGACCGCCCGACAGCCCCGCGATGGGGATGCGGACCGAGGGGATCTTGGCGGAGAGGGTGCGCAGCAGGCGCCACGCCTCCTTCTCCATCGTGACCTCGTCGAGCACCGGCCCGAGCAGGCGCTCCTGGCCCAGGAACAGGTTGGCGACGACGTCGAGGTTGTCGCACAGGGCCAGGTCCTGGAAGACCGTCGCGATGCCCAGCGCCTGGGCGTCGGACGGGCCACCGACCGAGATCTTGCGGCCCGCGAAGGTGATGTCACCCTCGTCGGGCTGGTAGACCCCCGAGATGACCTTGACCAGGGTCGACTTGCCCGCACCGTTGTCGCCCACGAGGGCGACGACCTCGCCGGCCGCCACCTCGAGGTGCACGTCGGTGAGGGCCTGCACGGCCCCGAACCTCTTGTTGATGCCGGTCAGGGACAGGACGGTCTGTCCCGTGACCGGCTTCTCCGTCGTCGTGGCGCTCATCAGGAGATGCCAGCCTCCGAGCACGCAGCGGCGTAGTCGCCGGTGCAGATGTCGGCGGCGGAGTAGAAGCCGTCGGCGATGACGGTGTCGGCGACGTTGTCGGCCGTCACGACGATCGGGTCGAAGATGTAGGACGTGACGCCCTCGTAGTCGCTCTGCTCGATGCCGGTCTCGCTGGTCGACGCGGGCTCCTCGCCCTGGGCCAGGGCCACGGCCACCTCGGCGGCCGTCTCGGCCTCGATCGGGATGGGCTTGTAGATCGTCATCTCCTGCTCACCGGCGAGGATGCGCTGGATCGCGGCGACCTCGGCGTCCTGACCCGTGATCGGGGGCAGCTCGTCGGAGGAGACGCCGGCGCCGGTCAGGGCCGCGACGACGCCGCCGGCCTGGCCGTCGTTGGCGGCGTAGACGCCCTGGATGTCGCTGGGGTCGTACTTGCTCAGCTGGTCGGTCGTCCACTGCTGGGCGTTCTCGGGGCTCCAGTCGGGGTTGTCGTACTCCTCGGCGATGGTGACGCCGCTGGAGTCGAGCACGCTGTGGGCGCCGGCCTTGAACTGCGCGGCGTTGGGGTCGCTGGGCGCACCGTTGAGCATGAGGATGTTGCCGGTGTCGCCGACGGCCTCGACGAGGGCCTCGGCCTGCATCTGGCCGACGGTCTCGTTGTCGAAGGACATGTAGTAGTCGGCGCCGTCGATGAAGCGGTCGTAGGCGATGACCGGCACGTCCTGGCCCTGGGCCTCCTGGACCATGCCGGTGGCGCCGGCGCCGTTGACCGGGTCGAGCACGACGACGGACGCGCCGGCGGTCAGCGCGCTGGTGAGCTGCTGGGCCTGCTTGGCCTCGTCCTGGTCGGCGTTGTAGTAGTCGACCTCGCAGTCCGAGCACAGCTCGGCGACGGCGGCCTCGAAGAGCGGCTTGTCGAAGGCCTCGTAGCGGGTGGTCTTGGACTCCGGGAGGAGCAGGGCGATGGTGCCGCCGGAGGCGCTGTCGCCGCCGCCGTCGGAGCCGCTCTCGGCGTCGTTGGCGCCGCAGGCGGTGAGGCCGGCGGTGCCGATGGCGAGCACAGCACCGAAGGCTGCGAGGCGGTGCAGGGGTGTGGACATGGTTCTCCCTCGACTGGGGCGGGCACGCCGCCGGGTTGACTGGGTCGAGTGTCAGCCGTCACAGACTTGTCGTCAAGTAGTGAACGCAAAGATGGTCATAACTCGTTACTCGCGCTTTGATCATTCACGTCTTGACCACAACCTGTGACCCGAGGCACAGTTCCGCCCATGACCAGACAGCGCCTCGACGCCGCCCCCGGGTCGACGTCGACGCTGCGCACCGCCAACCAGCACCGCGTGCTCGACGTCCTGCGGGGGCTCGGCGTCGTCGACCCCGCGGTGGCCGGCGAGGACGTCGACGCCCTGCCCGCGGAGTACACGCAGGCCGAGCTCGCCCGCACCACCGGGCTGGCCCCGGCCACGGTGTCCAACATCCTGCGCGACCTGTCCTCGGCCGGGCTCGTCGCCATCGCGCCCGGCAGCGGCCGGCGCGGGTCCTCGGTGAGGCTCGCCGAGACCGCCGGCGTCGTCGCCGGCGTCGACTTCGGCCACAGCCACGTCGCCGTCGCCGTCGGGGACCTCGCCGGCCGGCTCCTCCACGAGGAGCGCCGCCCCCTCCACTCCGGGCTCGACCACCGCGCCGCCCTCACCTGCGCCCACGACATGCTCCGCGGCATGCTCCCGGCCGGGCCGACCCTGCGCACCGTCGGGCTGGGCCTGCCGGCCCCCGTCACCGCCGACGTCGTGCAGTCCTCCGCGATCCTGCCGTCATGGGTCGGGGTCAACGCCCGCACCGCCGCCGAGCAGGTCTTCGGCGCCACCGCCCTGGTCGAGAACGACGCCAACCTGGGTGCGCTCGCCGAGCACCGCCGCGGCGTGGGCCGCGGTCACCGCAGCTCGGTCTTCGTGAAGATCTCCTCCGGCGTGGGCGCCGGCGTGGTCATCCGCAACGAGCTCTTCCGCGGGGCCCACGGCAGCGCCGGCGAGATCGGCCACCTCACCCTCGACGAGCAGGGCCCGCTGTGCCGCTGCGGCAGCCGCGGGTGCCTGGAGGCCTACACCTCCATCGGCACGGTGCAGTCGATGATGGGCGGCCAGCTGCCCGGCGCGGTCATCGAGGAGATCGTCGACGCCGCCCTCGCCGGCAACGTCGCCGCCCAGCGCGCCTTCGAGGACGTCGGGCTCCACCTGGGCTGGGGGCTGGCCAGCATCGTCAACCTGCTCGACCCCGACATCGTGGTCGTCGGCGGCGACATGGCCCGCGCCGGCGAGCTCGTGCTCGAGCCCGCGCGGGTCGGCCTGCGCCGCCACGCCCTCGACGCGGCCGCCCTGACGCCCGTGCTGGCCAGCGAGCTCGGCAACCGCGCCAGCCTCGTGGGTGCGGTCATCGTGGCCGCCGAGCGCACCGAGCTGATCGCGCCCGCCTGAGCCCCCCCGCGTCGGGCCCGGGGTCCCTTCGGGTGACCTGATGACGCCGTGGGGCGGCCTACGGTGGGGCCATGACCGAGAGCACTCCTGACCCGACGACCGACGCCGAGACCTACGGCGACTACTCCGTCGACGACGAGGACCAGCCCACCAACATGGACGACCTCGGCGACCCCGACGTCGCCGACGAGCTCGACCGCGGCTACTCCCCGCCGGAGAAGTACTCGGCCGCCCAGGGCTTCGGCAACACCCCCTACGAGGAGGCCACCGGCGAGACCCTCGACCAGCGCGTGGCCCAGGAGGTGCCGGAGGCCGACCCCTACGAGCAGGCCGAGAAGGCCGACGCCGATCCCGACGTGCGCCTCGACCAGCTCGACGACGGCGAGGTCGGCGACGAGCGCGCGGGCCGCCTGGTCGACCCCGACCAGGGCCTCGGCGAGGACGTCGACCAGGAGCTCGTGGGCGACGACGTCGGCATCGACGGCGCCGCGGCCTCGGCCGAGGAGGCCGCCGTGCACGTCGTGCCCGACGACTCCGACCCCGACACCTTCAACGCCTGACCGACGGGCGCAGGACGCAGAAGAGGCCCCCGGCTGCTGCCGGGGGCCTCATCGCACGTAGTGAACCGCTGGCGTCTCGGGTCACCAGCGGCTCGAGAAGAACGTTAGGCGCTCGCGGGGGCGCTGTCAGCCGCTGCGGGGCGAAATGGCCCGGTCGGGCCATGCGCCATGGCCCGGGGAGCGGCGTACACCTGGCACGTGCGGGTCAGGCGGGGGTCGCTCCCGCGCCGCCGTCTGCTCCCGACACCTCCCTCACCCACCGTCGCCACTCCCCCTGCGGCGCGTAGCCGAGCGCCGACCACAGCCCGCGCGCCGGGTCGTTGTCGTCGAGCACCATCGCGCAGAGCCGTTCGGCCCCCAGCGCGGTGAGCCGGCGTTCGGCCGCCGCCACGAGCAGGCGGGCCACGCCGCGGCCGCGCCGGTCGGGCTCGACGGCGAGGCGGTAGAGGTTGGCCCGCCACCCGTCCCAGCCCGCGACGACGCTGCCGACGAGCCGGCCGCCCGCCACGGCGACGAGGACGGCTCCGGGGTCGTGCTCGAGCAGCCGCTGGACGAGGTCGGGCCGGTCCGGTGGTCGCGAGGCGTTCTCGCCGGCCCGGGCCCACAGGTCCAGGAGCTCGTCGACCTCCTCCGTCCGCGCTGCCCTGACCCTGATCTCCTCGACGCCCACCTGGCCAGCCTTCCAGCAACCGTCCACAGCGCGCCGCTCACCATCGACACGAGACGCACCTCGGCGTAGAATCGAACACATGTTCGCATCGCCGGTGGTCGAGGTCGCGGGCCTGGTGGCAGCCCTGGCCACCGTGGCCCCGCTCGATCTTGCGGGTGACGACGGGCGGTCGCGCCGTGCCGATCTCACCGACGCCGAGCTGGTCGACCTGATCCGGGCCCTGGAGGAGACCAAGGCTGCGGCGGCCGCAGCACAGGCCCGGGCCACCGCGCGACTGGCCGCGTCGCAGCGGGCCGCCCAGCGCGCCGCGGGCGTCTGCCGCGACCGCATCGGCGCCGGCATCGCCGCGCAGGTCGCCCTGGCGCGCCGCACCAGCCACCACCGCGGCACCCGTGACCTCGGCCTCGCGGAGGTCCTCGTCCACGAGATGCCCCACACCCTGCGGGCGCTGGGCGCTGGCGTCCTCACCGAGTGGCGCGCCACCCTGCTGGCCCGCGAGACCGCCTGCCTGAGCCTGGAGGACCGGCAGGTGGTCGACGCCCACATGGCCGGCGACACTGCCACGCTGGAGGCCCTCGGCGACCGTGAGCTCGTGGCCGCAGCGCGGCGGATCGCCTACGAGCTCGACCCGCACTCCGTCGTGGACCGCAACCGCCGCGCCGCCCAGGAGCGCGCCGTCACCCTCCGCCCGGCTCCCGACACCATGGCCTACCTCACCGCCCTGCTGCCCGTCGCCGACGCGGTCGCCGCGTACGCCGCCCTTGGCCGCGCCGCCGACAGCCACCGCGGGTCGACCGCGGCCGGCCGGGCCGAGACCGAGCGGCGCTCGCGCGGGCAGGTCATGGCCGACACCCTCCTCGAGCGCCTCACCGGCCGCAGCCACGCCGAGCCCGTGCCCGTCGAGGTCTGTCTCGTCATGACCGACCGCACCCTGCTCGCTGACGACGACGAGCCCGCCACGCTGCTGGGCTACGGCACCGTGCCGGCCGACTACGCCCGCTACCTCACCGCCGCGGCCGCCGACGCCGACCACGCCTGGTACCGCCGGCTCTACACCGCGCCCACCACCGGCCGGCTCCTCGCCAGCGACTCCCGCGCCACCCACTTCGGCGCCGGCCTGGCCCGCCACCTGCGGGCTCGCGACCACGCCGTCTGCCGCACCCCCTGGTGCGACTCCCCCGTCCGCCACAGCGACCACGTCAGCGCCCTCGTCGACGGCGGACCCACCACCACCGACAACGGTCAGAGCCTGTGCGAGGCGTGCAACTACGCCAAGCAGGCGCTCGACTGGCGCGCCCGCTGCGCCCCGGGCCCACGCCACACCGTCGAGCTCACGACCCCCACCGGCCACACGTACCACTCCACCGCCCCACCCCCACCGGGGGCGGGCAGGCACGCCACCTTCGTCACCTGACGCAGGGGGCTCACTCACACTCTTTTGGGTCACTAGGACTCATTACAGACCGAGAAGAGGACTCATAACGAGTGTCTTTTCAGCATCTGAGGGACCTGCTAGACCGAGGCCCTAGGAGGCTCAGAAATGCCTTGGAAGACCACGCCGAAGGTCAGTGAAGCGCTTGCCAACGACGAGCGCATGAGGTCGGTGACGCATGCCAAGACCACGGTCCAGAACGACCGCTTGTTCCTCAATCACTTCATCCAGGGAGTCGGCGATCGTCAGTGTCACCTGTTCTCCGCAGCGGCGTGCGAGGACTGGTTCGCCGAGGAGCTGAGCGCCAGCTCCCGACCAGCTACAACGAGGTCCGGACCCAGACGCTGGGCTTACTGGAGTTCTGCACCAGGCGCGGCTAGCTCGACCACGATCCGATGATGATGGTCGGCGAGCCCAGGACGCAGGCTCGCCGCCCGCGCCTCCGGCTCACCCAGGCTCAGCTCCGCGACCTGATCGAGCTCACCGCCACCCTCGGGATCGGCCCATGCTCAGCGCCGGGGCTAGCGCCGGGCAGCGCTCCAGTGACCTGGTGGCGCTGCGCGTCGGTGATCTCGACCTGAACCAGGGCTACATCATTCTGGTGATCCAGAAGACCCAGACGGCTGACTCCCTGCCGATCACCGCCGACCTGGACCGCAAGCTTTGACGGTGGCTGTTCTGGTAAAGCAAGCGTCTGGCCAGGACCGGCAAGGCGCTGACTTCCGACGCCTATCTGTTCCCGGCTATCGGGGCATGCAACACCGTCCACGGTGACGACGGACGACCGCTGGTCTACGGAGAGCCCAAGCCCGGCGTGAAGCAGACCAACAGCCACCGGGTCGTCAACCGAGCCCTGGAGCGCGTCGAGATCTTCGAGACCAGGGTCGAGGGCTTCCACACGCTGCGTCGCTCGGTGGCTCACATCGTCTTCGACTAGGCCGCTGCCGAGGGCCACAACGGTTCGCTGTGGATCGCTGCTGCTGTTCTCGGTGAGCGATCACCCGGACCTGGCCTCGGCCCGAGCAGCCCTGGCGATTTCGGGATCTCGTGGCAACGTCATCGCGGGCGAGGGCCTGGCTGCCGGCCCCGCGCTCACTGGTCTGCGCATGGCCTCCATCAGGACCAGGACCACAGCAGCCGTCGGTGACTTCACCAGGCTCCTGACCGAGGACGGGCTACGTCACGACGGTGGCCTGCACCTGAGCGAGCAGATCTTGTCGGTGCGCACTGCTCGAGGACCCGATGGTCGGCGCCTAGTCTCACGGGTCCGCGCTGATGCTCTGGAGGCTGCGACCTGGGCTGCCGGTGCGGCTCGCAAGCCCTCGGCGGGAAAGATGCGCATTCTGTTGCCCAGCGTAGGTAGGTGAGGTCATACGTGCGAAGGCTGACCGGCGCGAGCGACGCCAAGGGCGGTGCCGTGGCCGATCACGCCGATGAGGAGTGACACCTGCGCCATCCCGGCCACGAGAAACCCGAAGGCGACGAGACTGCTATCGCCGCTGGTCTCAGGCGTGCAGTTGATGAGGTCGGAGGTGAAGCAGGCGGGGTTGACCGGCTCGACCGAGGGCCAGAAGGCGGCGATGAAGTAGCCCCCGAACAGCAGCCCAACTATCCCCATGGCCATACACAGGTTGATCCGATCGGCGGCGGCCATCTGCTGATCGGTGACGGCGGCGTTGGGCTTGACGCGGTTACGCATGACGAAGGGACCCTTCGAGGTAAAGAACGGGCGATGGTCAACGTAGTCGGCTTAGCGACCTCCTTCCTTAGAGATGGGACTATTCAATGGATCGGGCCGGTGAGAGGGGCCGACCTTCGCTGTCGATGCCGAGGCGGTCCCGCCCAGCGTGGTCGGCTGACCTCTTACTCCAGCCCCTTCGGTCCCGTTGCCCGCCTCGCCCGCGGGAGGCCACCCAGGTCGCTGCGGTGAAGCGGAGCCCGGGATCTGATTGCCGGATCCCTTGGGGAATCTGCCTCTGGTTGTGCTCAAGCCCGACCAGACCCAGGACCGCGCCACCTGGCTCAACCAGCCCGAGAAGGACGTCCCCCGCTCGGTGACGATGGTGAAGACCATCGAGGACCTTCTCTTCGAGGGCAGGTTGTTGGTCCAGGGCAGCCAGGACGCCTCCACCATCAGCCTGCGCTCTAAGCAGTCCGATGGCACCGAGGACTCGGTCTTTGTGGAGAGCAACGACGTCTACCTGGGTCGCTCTGGCACAGGTACGACGGTGGCTCAGAACAACCTCACCGTCAGCGGGGCGACCAACCTGGTCGGGATCGTGGACGGGTCGAACTTCCGAGCCAACAAGTCCGGTGTCCGCACCGTGACCACCAACTCGACCACCACCAACTACTCGGTCTCGATCAGCTTCGGCTCGACCTACCCCAGCAACTACCCGGTGCCGGTAGTCGCTGCCACGCCCCAGGCCACGGCCGCCAACGCCTACGCGGTCTCGGTCTCTGCGGTGTCTCGCTCGGGATTCACGCTCAACGTCTACCGGTACACCGGCGGCTCGGCCTCGGTCGACGTCCAGTGGATCGCCCTGTCCAACACTTGAGGAGAAGCACGATGACCAATGGACGCCACCGACGCGACGACGATGACTGGCCCGCCGACTACTACTGGATCTGGTTCCTGGCCGTCGTGGTCGTCGGTGTCATCCTCTGGGGCACCTATCCCTGGTGACCCGCCTAGGGTTCGCTCATGCGCATCGCGGAGCTGGTCCTGGACTTCGTCAACGTTCTCGCTTGGCCCATCTTGGTGCTGGTCGTGCTGCTGGTGTTCCGCAGCCAGGTCAGAGCCTTGGCCGCTCGACTGGCGTCCTTCTCCGGCCCAGGTGTATCGGCGACATTCCACGAAGCCAGCAAGGAGGCTGCGGCCCTGGTGAAGGAGAACCCTCCGACCAAGCCCGGCCCTCAACCTTCACGTTCGACCAGACGCTACGAGGTGACTTCGCTCTCGGAGAGCGCTCTGTTCGGCCATGCCTTCCGAAGCGGGCGAGACATCGAGATCGACGTCGCTCAGGCCTCGTTGAGCGAGGGTCTGAAGATCATCAGCTTTGCTTCCGGGCTTGTCTTCGGGGCCAAGGGGTCTCTGGAGCGCGTCAGCGACAAGCGGCTCCTACTCCGACACCTTGGGCCATCGGATGATGAGTCCACAAAGGTCGGCTGAGCCAGCTACTGTTCCTTCAGGAACACAGCAGGTGCTGTTTCCGCAGGTCAACCGGTACTGACTCACTCCCACTCGATGGTGCCCGGGGGCTTGGAGGTGATGTCGACCGTGACCCGGTTGACCTCCTCGACCTCGTTGGTGATGCGGGTGGAGATCCGCTCCATGACCTCGTACGGCAGGCGCGCCCAGTCGGCCGTCATGGCGTCCTCGGAGGTGACCGGCCGCAGGACGACCGGGTGGCCGTAGGTGCGGCCGTCGCCCTGGACGCCGACGGAGCGCACGTCGGCGAGCAGCACGACGGGCATCTGCCAGATGTCGCGGTCGAGGCCGGCGGCGGTCATCTCCTCGCGGGCGATGGCGTCGGCCTGGCGCAGCAGGTCGAGGCGGGCGCGGGTGACCTCGCCGATGATGCGGATGCCCAGGCCGGGCCCGGGGAAGGGCTGGCGCCACACGATCTCGGGGGGCAGGCCGAGCTGCTCGCCGACCAGGCGCACCTCGTCCTTGAACAGCGTGCGGAGCGGCTCGACGAGCTCGAACTCGAGGTCGTCGGGCAGTCCGCCCACGTTGTGGTGGCTCTTGATGTTGGAGGCACCGGCGCCCCCGCCGGACTCCACGACGTCGGGGTAGAGCGTGCCCTGCACGAGGAAGGCGACGGTCTCGCCGGTCTCCTTCACCGCCTCGCCCAGCACCTCGGCCTCGGCGGCCTCGAAGACGCGGATGAACTCGCGGCCGATGACCTTGCGCTTCTCCTCGGGGTCGGTGACGCCGGCGAGGGCGTCGAGGAAGCGCTGCTCGGCGTCGACGACCTTGAGGTCGACGCCGGTGGCGGCGACGAAGTCGCGCTCGACCTGCTCGGTCTCACCTTGGCGCATGAGGCCGTGGTCGACGTAGACGCAGGTCAGCCGGTCGCCGATCGCGCGCTGCACGATCGCGGCGGCCACGGCGGAGTCGACGCCGCCGGAGAGCCCGCAGATCGCGTGGCCGCGCTCGCCGATCTGCGCGCGGATCGACTCGATCTGCTCCTCGACGATGTTGACCATGGTCCAGGTCTGGCGGCAGCCGGCGATGTCGACGAGGAAGTGCTCGAGCACCTGCTGGCCGTGCTCGGTGTGGAGCACCTCCGGGTGCCACTGCACGCCGGCGAAGCCGGCGTCGACGTTCTCGAAGGCGGCCACGGGCGTCGTGGCCGTGGAGGCCAGCACCGAGAAGCCCGCGGGGGCGGCGGTGACGGAGTCGCCGTGCGACATCCACACGGTGTGCTCGGCGGGCACGTCGGCCAGCAGCGTGCCGGGCTCGGCGACCGAGACGGCCGTGCGGCCGTACTCCCGCGCGCCGGTGCGCGCGACCTCGCCGCCCAGGCCGGAGGCCATCAGCTGGAAGCCGTAGCACATCCCGAAGACCGGGACGCCGGCCTCGAACAGCGAGGCGTCGATGCTCGGCGCACCCTCGGCGTAGACCGAGGAGGGACCGCCGGAGAGGATGATCGCCTTCGGCCGGCGCGCGAGCATCTCGGCCACCGGCACGTGGTGCGGCACGATCTCGGAGTAGACCCGCGCCTCGCGGACGCGGCGGGCGATCAGCTGGGCGTACTGCGCGCCGAAGTCGACCACCAGCACGAGGTCGTGGTCGGGCAGCCCGGGCGTCTCGTCACTCATGGACCCAGCCTATCGAGGCCCGGCGCCGTGCCGTCGCGCCGGTCTCGGCCCCGGACGAGCGTGCGCAGGAGGGGGAAATGCACCAGGGCCCGGCCGGGGAGGGAGGGTTGGCCGGGCCCTGATCGTCCACGCCTCTGTGGGACAGCGCCTGGACCACTGACCCGGCCTTGGGAGGGAGCATGACTGCCGGGTCTGCTCACCTCAACGAGCCCCCCGAGGCCGGGTTACGGGGCTGACAGGACTTCCTTCCAGAACCGCGCGCGGTCTAGACAGGCACCCTCAGCTGACCCCCACGATCGGCAGCCGCAGCGCCGCCGGCGCCTGCGGAGGTACGGCGGGCGAGCGCGGCTCGACCGGGGCCACGCGCTCGTAGCCGGCCCCCAGCGGCGGGCGGCGGTCGGCCTCGCCCTTGTTGGGCCACAGCGCCATCGCCCGCTCGGCCTGGGCGGTGATCGTCAGCGACGGGTTGACCCCGAGGTTGGCGCTGATCGCCGACCCGTCGGCGACGTGGAGGCCGGGGTGGCCGTAGACGCGCTGGTAGGGGTCGACGACGCCGGTCTCGCTGCTCTCGCCGATGGCGCAGCCCCCGATGAAGTGGGCGGTGAGCGGCATGTTGAACGGCTCGCCGATGTTGCCGCCGGCGGTGCCGCCGAGCACACCGGCGATGCGGCGCACGGCCTCGTTGGCCACCGGGATCCAGGTCGGGTTGGGCGCACCGTGACCCTGGCGCGAGGTCATCCGCCAGCGCCCGGTGAGCCGGTCGCGCTTGCCGTAGGTGGTGATGGAGTTGTCGAGGCTCTGCATCACCAGCGCGATGACGGTGCGCTCCGACCAGTGGCGCAGGTCGTAGAGCTCGAGGAGCTTGGCCTTCTCGGTCCACATCGCCTTGAGCCAGGTGCGCCAGCGCGGGCCCTCGCCGTCGCCGTCGGTGAGGACGGTCTGCATCATGGCCATGGTGTTGAAGCCCTTGCCGTAGCGGCACGGCTCGATGTGGGTGTGCTCGTCGGGGTGCCAGCTCGAGGTGATGGCGACGCCGTAGGAGTAGTCGGTCGGGTCGGAGGCCGGCGCGATCGCGCCGAGGATCGACTCGGAGTTGGTGCGCGAGAGGTAGCCGAGCCGGTCCGAGAGCCCCGGCAGGTGGCCCTCGTCCTTCATCCGGTGCAGCAGCTTCTGGGTGCCGAGCGAGGCGGCGGCGAAGACGACGTGCTCGGCGGTCAGGGTGCGGGTCGTGCGGGCGGTCGCGCGCCTGGCCTTGGTGTACTTGACCGCGACGTCGTAGCCGCCGCCCTCGCGGGGGCTGACCCGGGTCACCGTGGTCAGCGGCATGACCCGCGCGCCCTTCTTCTCCGCGAGGTAGAGGTAGTTCTTGACCAGGGTGTTCTTGGCGTTGTGGCGGCAGCCCGACATGCACTCGCCGCAGTTGAGGCAGGCGTTGCGGTCGGGGCCCTCGCCCCCGAAGAACGGGTCGGCGACCTTCTCCCCCGGCTCCTGGCCGGGGCCGCCGAAGAAGACCCCCACCGGCGTCGGGTGGAAGGTGTCGGCCACGCCCATGTCGCCGGCGACCTTCTCCATGACCTCGTCGGCCGGGGTGCGCACGGGGTTCTCGACCACGCCGAGCATCCGCTTGGCCTGGTCGTAGTAGGGGGCGAGCTCCTCGCGCCAGTCGGTGATCGAGGCCCACTGCGGGTCGGCGTAGAACTGCTCGAGGGGCTCGTAGAGGGTGTTGGCGTAGACCAGCGAGCCGCCGCCGACCCCCGCGCCGGCCACGATCAGGGTGTCGCGGACGGCGTCGATGCGCTGGATGCCGTACATCCCCAGGGCCGGGGCCCACAGGTAGCGCTTGAGGTCCATGGTGCCCGAGGCGAAGTCGTCGTCCTCGAAGCGCGGCCCGGCCTCGATGACGCCGACCTTGTAGCCCTTCTCGGTCAGTCGCAGCGCGGTGACGGAGCCACCGAAGCCGCTGCCGATCACCAGGACGTCGTAGTCGTGCTCCACGTGCTTGCCCATCAGGCGCGCCCCAGCTTCTTCATCAGGCGGAGGTTGAGGGTCATCACCTTCGCGTAGGTCTCTTCCGACATGCCCAGCACGGGCGAGAACCGCAGCAGCCGCTGGGTGGCGACCGACTGCGACTCGGTGTAGCGGTGGATGCCCTCGCTGCCCTGGCGCCGACCCATGCCCGAGGCGCGCATGCCGCCCATCGGGGAGTCGACGCTGGCGAAGGTCGCGGCGAAGGCCTCGTTGACGTTGACCGTGCCGCAGCGCACCCGACGGGCCAGCTCACGGGCGCGGGCGCCGTCCTGGCTGTAGATCGAGGCGTTGAGGCCGTAGTCGCCGTCGTTGGCCCGGGCCACGGCGTCGGACTCGTCGTGGAAGCGGTAGAGCGAGATCACCGGGCCGAAGGTCTCCTGGCCGAAGCAGGTCATCTCGGGGGTCACGCCCTCGAGGATGGTGGGCTCGAAGACGAAGGGGCCGAGGTCGGGGCGGGCCCGTCCGCCGGTGAGCACGCGGGCGCCCTTGGCCACGGCGTCCTCGACGTGACGGGTGACGGTCTCGAGCTGGTCGGCGGAGATCAGCGAGCCCATGTCGTTCTCCCACGCCAGCGTGGCCCCCAGCGTCATCGCCTGGGTGCGGGCCACGAAGCGTTCCACGAAGCGGTCGTAGACCTGGTCGGCCACGAAGAGCCGCTCCATCGAGACGCAGAGCTGGCCGGCGTTGGAGAAGGCACCGCGCACGGCGCCCTCGGCGGCGCGCTCCACGTCGGCGTCGCGCAGCACCAGCATGGGGTTCTTGCCGCCGAGCTCCAGCGAGCAGCCGATGAGCCGCTCGGCGCAGGCCTGGGCCACGCGGGTGCCGGTGGCCGTCGAGCCGGTGAAGCAGACGTAGTCGGACTTCGCGATGATCGACGTGCCGACCACCGAGCCCGGCCCCGAGACGACCTGCCACAGGTCGCGCGGGAAGCCGGCCTCCTCCAGCAGCTGGGCGCCCAGCAGCGCGGTGAGCATGGTCTGGCTGTCGGGCTTGGCCACGACCGCGTTGCCGGCCATCAGCGCCGGCAGGCCGTCGCACAGCGCCATCGTGAAGGGGTAGTTCCACGGCGAGATGATGCCGACGACCCCCTTGGGGACCCGGTTGACCTCGACCCGCGTCAGCACCGGCACCACGCCGGCCCTGCGCCGGGTGTCGAGGTGGTCGTGGGCCGTGCGGGCGTAGTAGCGCGCCGTCAGCGCGATGTGCAGGGGCTCGTCGAAGGCGTGCTTGCGGGCCTTGCCCGACTCCAGCACGATCAGGTCGAGGATCTCCTCCTGGCGGTCGAGCACGAGGTCGTGCAGCCGCATGAGGATCGCCGAGCGGTGCTCCAGGCTCGTGCGCGACCAGGCGACCTGGGCCCGGCGGGCGCGCACGAACGCCTCGGCCACGTCGGCCTCGCTCGACTGCGGCAGGTGGGCCAGCGGCGCCCCGTCGAGGGGCGAGTGCACCTGCACCGTCTCCCCCGAGGTGGCCAGGACGCGCTGGGTCAGCGAGGCGACGTAGTCGGGCTCGAGGGCGTAGGACGCGGTCGGGTCGTGCTCGGGGTCGTGCGGGCCCTCGACGAGCGGGCCGCCGGCCGGACTGGGGTTCGCGGCGTTCATGTACCGAGAGTATGTGACTGCGGTCTCCGCGACTACCCTTCGGTAGCTCTCGGCCGGGAAAGCCTTCTCACGCCTCAGCCGATGACGACCCCGACCCGCTGGAACTCCTTGACGTCGGTGTAGCCCGTGGTCGCCATCGAGCGCTTGAGGGCGCCGATGAGGTTCATCGTGCCGTCGGCGACCCGCGACGGGCCGAAGAGGATCTCCTCGAGGGTGCCGACGGTCTCGAACTGCACGCGCCGACCGCGCGGCAGCTCGGCGTGGTGGGCCTCGGTGCCCCAGTGGAAGCCGTGGCCCGGCGCGTCGGTGGCGCGGGCGAAGGGAGAGCCGACCATGACCGCGTCGGCCCCGCAGGCGATGGCCTTGGCGACGTCGCCGGACTGGCCGATCGACCCGTCGGCGATGACGTGGACGTAGCGCCCGCCGGACTCGTCGAGGTAGTCGCGGCGCGCCGCGGCCACGTCGGCCACGGCGCTGGCCATGGGCACGGCGATCCCGAGCACGGTGCGGGTGGTGTGGGCGGCCCCGCCCCCGAAGCCGACCAGCACGCCGGCGGCACCGGTGCGCATCAGGTGCAGCGCGGCCTGGTGGGTCGCGCAGCCGCCCACGATCACCGGCACGTCGAGCTCGTAGATGAACTCCTTGAGGTTCAGCGGCTCGGCCTGGCTGGAGACGTGCTCGGCCGAGACCGTCGTGCCCCGGATGACGAACATGTCGACACCCGCGTCGACCACGGCCTTGGCGAACTCCTTGGTGCGCTGCGGCGACAGCGAGCCGGCCACGGTCACCCCGGCCTCGCGCACCTCGCGCAGCCGCTCGGTGATGAGCTCGGGCTTGATCGGCTCCTCGTAGATCTCCTGCATCCGGCGGGTGGCGTCGACGCCCTCCAGCCCCGCGACCTCGGCCAGCAGCGACTCGGGGTCCTCGTAGCGGGTCCAGATGCCCTCGAGGTTGAGGACGCCGAGGCCGCCGAGGCGACCCAGCGCGACGGCGGTCGCCGGCGACATCACCGAGTCCATGGGTGCCGCGAGCACCGGGAGGTCGAAGCGGTAGGCGTCGATCTGCCAGTGGGTGCTGACCTCCTCGGGGTCGCGGGTGCGCCGCGAGGGCACGATCGCGATGTCGTCGAAGGAGTAGGCACGCCGGGCGCGCTTGGCCCGGCCGATCTCGATCTCGGTCACCGGGGAAGGCTACTAGAGGTGCGCCGGGGCCCCGACGTGCAGGAGGCCCGGCGGATCAGCGGCCGGTGTAGTTCGGAGCCTCGACGGTCATCTGGACGTCGTGGGGGTGGCTCTCCTTGAGCGAGGCCGAGGTGATCCGCACGAAGCGGCCCTTGTCCTGCAGCTCGGGGATGGTGCGCGCACCGACGTAGAACATCGACTGGTTGAGCCCGCCGATGAGCTGGTGGGCCACCGCCGAGAGCGGACCGCGGTAGGCCACCTGGCCCTCGATGCCCTCGGGCACGATCTGGTCGTCGCTGGTGACCTCGGCCTGGAAGTAGCGGTCCTTGGAGTAGGACTTCTTGCCGCGGCTCGACATCGCGCCGAGCGAGCCCATGCCGCGGTAGGCCTTGAACTGCTTGCCGTTGACGAAGACCAGGTCGCCGGGCGACTCCTCGCAGCCGGCCAGCAGCGAGCCGACCATGACCGACTCCGCCCCGGCCACGATCGCCTTGGCGATCTCGCCGGAGTGCTTCATGCCGCCGTCGGCGATCACCGGCACGCCGGCGGGGGCGCAGGCCAGCGAGGCCTCGTAGACCGCCGTCACCTGGGGCACGCCGACCCCGGTCACGACGCGGGTGGTGCAGATCGAGCCCGGGCCCACGCCGACCTTGACCGCGTCGGCGCCGGCGTCGACGAAGGCCTGGGCGCCCTCGCGGGTCGCGACGTTGCCGCCGATGACCTGCACGTGGCGGGTCGCGGGGTCGCCCTTGAGGCGCGCGACCATGTCGAGCAGGAGGCGCACGTTGCCGTGGGCGGTGTCGGCGACCAGCACGTCGACCCCGGCCTCGACCAGGGTGGTGGCCCGCTCCCAGGCGTCGCCGAAGTAGCCGATGGCCGCGCCGACCATGAGCCGTCCGGCGCCGTCGTAGGAGGCGTGGGGGAACTGCTCGCCCTTGACGAAGTCCTTCACGGTGATCAGGCCGGCCAGGCGGCCCGCGTCGTCGACCAGCGGGAGCCGCTCGCGCTTGTGCTTGCGCAGCAGCAGCGTGGCGTCGTCGCGCGAGATGCCGACGTGGCCGGTGATGAGCGGCATCGGCGTCATCATCTCGTCGACCTTGGTCGTCGCCCACTCCGCGACCGGGGTGAAGCGCAGGTCGCGGTTGGTGATGATGCCGAGCAGGCGGTTGTCGGTGTCGACCACCGGCAGGCCGGAGACGCGGTACTCCCCGCAGATGCGGTCGAGGTCCTCCAGCGTCGCGTCGGGGCCGATGGTGACGGGGTTGGAGATGATGCCGGTCTGGGTGCGCTTCACGAGGTCGACCTGGTAGGCCTGGTCCTCGATGGAGAGGTTGCGGTGGAGCACGCCGAGGCCGCCCTCGCGGGCCATGGCGATGGCCATGCGCGACTCGGTGACGGTGTCCATGGCCGCGCTCACGAGCGGGACCTTGAGCGAGATCTCGCGGGTCAGCCGCGAGGTCGTGTCGATGTCGGCCGGCGCCAGGTCGGAGTGACCGGGCAGCAGCAGGACGTCGTCGTAGGTCAGCCCGAGGGCGGCGAACTTGTCAGGGAGCTCCACCCCCCAAGCCTAACCGCGGGTCAGCCGGGAAGCGGCTTCAGGTCGCGCACGGGGACCCTGACGCTCAGCACGTCGGCGGCCATCCTGATCCGCCCCCGCATGCCCGCGGCCAGCACCATCGGCAGCACCGCCTGGTTGTCGGAGCGAGTGGTGAGCAGGATCTCGTCGGCGCCGAGCATGTGGGCCAGCCTCGAGGCGTCCACGAGCAGGCGCGTGCCGATGCCGCGGCGCTGGAAGCCGGGGTCGACCCGCAGCGCCACCGGGCGCACCACCGCCCCGTCGTCACCGGGCACCGGGTCGTGGACGGTGGCCAGACCCACCACGACGCCGTCGAGCACGGCCGAGACCGAGGCACCGTCCACGGCGTACTCCGGGGTCGCCCCGCCGCCCAGGCGCCGGCCCGGGCTGGTCGTGCCGATGGCCGCCGACTCGCGGCTGCGCTGGAGCACGTCGCTGACCAGGTCGGCCATGGCCGCGCCGCGGGCGCGCTCGGTCTCGGTGAAGGGCGCCGCCCGGCGCACCTGCACCTGCACGTCGCCCACCGTCAGCTCCAGGGAGTCCTGCGGCGGGCCGTCACCCGGCGCGGGGTCGGACTCGGCGTCGAAGAGGCGGGCGACCACCTCGGGGAAGGAGGTCGGGCGGGCCAGGATCGTGCGCGCCGCCTGGACGTAGCGGGTCGGCTGGTCGGAGAGGGCGGCGGCCGAGCACGGGGTCGCCGACACGTAGGTCCACCCCGACCCCTCGACGAGCAGCGCGAGGTCGTGGACGTCCCAGCCCTCGGGGGTGCGCATCACGAGCTCGTCGGTCACGGCGTCGGCGCCCGGGAAGATCTGCAGACCCAGGATGTTGACCCCCGCCTCGCCGCAGCGCTGGGCCAGGCGGGCGAGCCCGCCGGGACGGTCGGGCATGGTCGTGCGCACTCTCCACAGCATGTCGCCCACGCTCGCCGTCGCGCGTTGCCGGGAGGGATCGGGGATGTTTCGGGCGTGCAACGGCTGCTCGCAGCGTTGCGGTGCGACGTGGGCGGCCCCCGGCCTGAGAGGCTGTCGCCCATGACGACGGCACCTGCGCGCACGCTGGCGCCGTCCGTGGTCCACCGCGTGGTGCACCGCGTCGGCGCGGCCGTCGAGTCACGCTGGACCGTGCCGCTGGCGGCCGTGCTCGTGGTGCTGCTGCGCCTGCCCGGTCTCTCGCGGCCCGTGCGGGCCGACGAGGCCGGCTTCCTGCTGGTCGCCCGCTCCTGGGACCCCTCCCCCGACAGCGTCTACGGACGCTACTTCGTCGACCGGCCCCCGTTGCTCATCGAGGTCTTCCGGCTCTCCGACCTCCTCGGGGGGCCGCTGTTCATCCGGGTGCTGGGCGCGCTGGCCGCCGCCCTGCTGGTCGTGGCCGCGGCCCGCACCGCCCGGCTCGTGGCCGGGGAGCGCGCCGCCGGGTGGGTGGCGGTCGCGGTGGCCGCGATGAGCGCCAACACGCTCATCGACGCCGTCGCGGTCAAGGGCGAGCTCCTCGGCGTGCCCTTCGTGATGGCGGGCTGCTGGCTCTCGCTGCTCGCCCTGCGGCGCGACTCGGCCGCCCTGGCCTTCCTGGCCGGCGTGCTCGCCTGCACCGCGGTCGGCTTCAAGCAGAACCTCGCCGGCGGCCTGGCCTTCGCCGGCGCGCTCCTCCTCGCCTCCCTGCTCACCCGGGCCGTCGCCCCCGGCACCTTCGCCCGCCTCGCGCTCGCCGGGCTGGCGGGCGCCGCCACCCCGGTCGCCGCCACGGTGGCGTGGGCGTGGACGCAGGGCGTGCGCCTCGACGTGCTCTGGTACGCCGTCTACGGCTTCCGCTCCGACGCCGCCGTGGCGCTGGCCGGCGAGGCCACCGGCGAGCCCGCGACGCGGCTGGCCACCCTCGTGCTGAGCGCCGTCGGGGCCGGGATGCTGCTCATCGTCGCCGGCTTCGTGGTGCACGTGCGTGGCGAGTGGGCCGGCGACCCCGCCCTCACCGCCGCGACCGCCACCCTGGTCCTCTTCGACGTCACCGCGCTGGTGCTCGGCGGCAGCTTCTGGCGCGACTACCTGCTGGCCCTGCTCCCGGCCACGGCGCTGTGCGCCGCCCTGCTGGTGCGCCACGGGTCGCGGCGCGGCCTGCGCATGCGGGCGGTGATCCTCGGCGCGGCCGCCTCCACCGTCGTCTGCCTGCTGGGGTGGGTCGTGATCCAGGCCAGCGGGCTGCAGGAGTTCGACGAGGTGCGCACCGGGCAGGCCGTCGGGCGGGCCGCCGCGCCCGGCGACACGATGGTCGTCTTCGGGGGGCGCGCCGACCTCCAGCTGGCGAGCGGCATGGCCTCGCCGTACGAGCACCTGTGGAGCCTGCCGATGCGCACCCTCGACCCCGACCTCGCCGACCTGGGCGCGGTGGTCGCCGGACCGGAGCGTCCGACGTGGATCGTGGAGTGGGTCGACTTCACCACGTGGAGCCCGGCCGGCGGTGCGGCGCTCGCCGACCTCGTCGGGAGCGAGTACGTCGCGCACGGTGCGGGCTGCGGCGACGAGGGCCGCACCGTGTGGCTGCTCCGCGGCGTCGAGCGCCCGGCGGTCGCGCCCGACTGCGGCTGACCTGACCGGCCTGCCGACCGGTCCCGGCACCGACGACGACGGCGCCGGGCCCCGTGAGGGACCCGGCGCCGCCGGTGGATCAGGTGGTGCCTAGCGGCTCAGTGGCCGTGCCCGTGGCCGTGGCCGCCGCCCGCGGGGGCGTCGTCCTCGTCCTCGGGCTTCTCGACGATGAGCGTCTCGGTCGTCAGCAGCATCGCCGCGATCGAGGTGGCGTTGACCAGCGCGGAGCGGGTCACCTTGACCGGGTCGAGCACGCCCTGGGCGACCAGGTCGCCGTAGGTGTCGGTGGCGGCGTTGTAGCCGTTGCCGACGCCCATCTCGCGGACCTTGGTGGTGACGACGTAGCCGTTGACGCCACCGTTCTCCGCGATCCAGCGCAGCGGCTCGTCGGCCGACTTGCGCACGATGCGCACGCCGACGGCCTCGTCGCCGGTGAGGCCGAGGTCGCCCTCGAGCACGGACACCGCGTGGATGAGGGCCGAGCCGCCACCGGCGACGATGCCCTCCTCGATCGCGGCGCGCGTCGCGGAGACGGCGTCCTCGATGCGGTGCTTCTTCTCCTTCAGCTCCACCTCGGTGGCGGCGCCGACCTTGATCACGCAGACACCGCCGGCCAGCTTGGCGAGGCGCTCCTGGAGCTTCTCGCGGTCCCAGTCGGAGTCGGTGTTCTCGATCTCGGCCTTGATCTGGTTCACGCGACCCTCGACGGCGGCGGCGTCGCCGGCGCCGTCGACGATGGTGGTGTTGTCCTTGGTGACCACGATGCGGCGGGCCTGGCCCAGCACCTCGAGGCCGACCTGGTCGAGCTTGAGCCCGACCTCGGGGGCGACGATCTCGCCACCGGTCAGCGTCGCGATGTCCTGCATCATCGCCTTGCGGCGGTCACCGAAGGCGGGGCTCTTCACCGCGACGGCGTTGAAGGTGCCGCGGATCTTGTTCACGACCAGGGTCGAGAGGGCCTCGCCCTCGACGTCCTCGGCGAGGATGAAGAGCGGCTTGCCGGCGGCGATGACCTTCTCCAGCAGCGGCAGGAGCTCGGCGATCGCCGAGATCTTGCCCTGGTGCAGGAGGATGTAGGGGTCGTCGAGGACGGCCTCCATGCGCTCGGGGTCGCTGACGAAGTACTGCGACAGGTAGCCCTTGTCGAACTGCATGCCCTCGGTGAAGTCGAGCTCGGTGCCCATGGAGTTGGACTCCTCGACGGTGATGACACCGTCCTTGCCGACCTTGTCGAAGGCCTGCGAGAGCAGGTCGCCGATGACCTTGTCACGGCTCGAGATCGTGGCCACGGAGGCCATGTCCTCGACCGAGTCGACCTCGCGGGCGGCGTCGCGCAGGGCGTCGCCGACGGCGGCCGCGGCGAGGTCCATGCCCCGCTTGAGGCCCATCGGGTTGGCGCCGGCCGCGACGGCCCGCAGGCCCTCGTGGACCATGGCCTGGGCGAGCACGGTGGCGGTGGTGGTGCCGTCACCGGCGACGTCGTTGGTCTTGGTGGCGACCTCCTTCGTCAGCTGCGCGCCGAGGTTCTCGAAGGGGTCGTCGAGCTCGATCTCACGGGCGACGGTCACGCCGTCGTTGGTGATGGTCGGCGCGCCCCACTTCTTGTCGAGGACGACGTAGCGGCCCTTGGGGCCGAGCGTCACCTTGACGGCGTTGGCGAGGGCGTCGACGCCCCGCTCGAGGGCGCGGCGGGCGCTCTCGTCGAACTCAAGAATCTTGGGCATGCGTTCTCCTTAGAAGCACGAGGCTTTCAAGCACTGGCCCTGACGCGACTGGACCCGGCCGGCAGCAGCGCTGCCGGCCGGGATGCCAGGTGCGTCAGGAGACGACGGCGAGGACGTCGCGGGCGGAAAGGATGAGGTACTCCTCGCCGGCGTACTTGACCTCGGTGCCGCCGTACTTGCTGTAGATGACCTTGTCGCCGACGGCGACGTCGAGCGGGACGCGGTTGCCCTTGTCGTCGATGCGGCCGGGGCCGATCGAGACGACCTCGCCCTCCTGGGGCTTCTCCTTGGCGGTGTCCGGGATGACCAGGCCGGAAGCCGTGGTCTGCTCGGCCTCGAGCGTCTTGACGACGATGCGGTCCTCGAGGGGCTTGATGTTGACCGACACGATGTCGACCTCCACTTTCGTCACTACTTGATGGCGGGTGGTGCACGTCTGGGTCCACCGCTCGCGTGGCACGCCGTCGCGGGGGTCGCGCTGCGCTGCGGGTGGCTGGCACACTCACGGGGAGAGTGCCAACCCAGAAACTAGCACTCGCTCACCCTGAGTGCCAGGGCCGGGGTCCCCCGCGGCTGCGGCGGCACCCGGACGGCCTGACAGGATCGCGGCCATGGACCTCGACGACCTGCGGTGGCTGCTCACCGACGACGGCCAGGCCCTGCTCGCCGAGGCGGTGGCCGTCCTGCGGGCCGGGCCCGCGACGCCGGACCCGCTGCGGGTCTCGGCCTCGCTGCGCCGGCGCCACCCCGGGACCGACCCCGCCCACGTCGCCGCGGCTCTCACCCAGGCCACGCTGCGCCGCCGCGCCGAGGCCAAGCTGGGAGAGGACGCCCGGCTGCTCTACTTCACCCCCGACGGCCTGGAGCAGGCGACCCGTCGCGCCGTCGCCGACCACCGCGCGGCCCGGCTGCGCGCCTTCGAGGCGATCTCGCTGGTCGACCTGGGCTGCGGCATCGGCGGGGACCTGATGGCGGGCGCCCGGGCCGGCATCGTCTGCGCGGGCGTCGACCTCGACCCGGTGCGGGTCGAGGTCGCGCGGGCCAACCTGGCCGCGCTGGGCCTCGACGGCGCGACCGTCGTCGCCGACGCCACCACGGTCGACACCTCCCCCTTCGACGTCGCCTTCGCCGACCCGGCGCGGCGCACCGCACGGGGTCGCACCTTCGACGTCGACGACTGGACGCCGCCCTGGTCGTTCGTCGAGGGCCTGCTGCGCCGCGACGCGTGCGTCAAGGTCGCGCCCGGGATCCCCCACGACCTCGTGCCCGAGGGCGTCGAGGCCGAGTGGGTCAGCGACCACGGGGAGGTCAAGGAGGCCGCCCTGTGGGCGGGCCGGCTGGCCACCACCCGCCGCCGGGCCACCGTCATCGGCGACGGCGGCCTGGCCACGCTCACCGACGAGGACGACCCCGGGGCTCCCGTGCGGTCCCTGGGGGCCTACCTCTACGAGCCCGACGGCGCCGTCGTGCGCGCCGGGCTCGTCACCGCCGTCGCCGCGGCGCACGCCGGTGACGGCGCGGGCCTGCTCGACCCCCACATCGCCTACCTCACCTCCGACTCCGCGACCCGTACGCCGTTCGCGCGCGGCTACGAGGTGCTCGAGGAGCTGCCCTACCGCGAGAAGCAGCTGCGCGCGGCGCTGCGCGAGCGGGGCGTGGGCCGGCTGACCATCAAGAAGCGCGGCGTCGACGTGGTGCCCGAGCAGCTGCGCAAGCGGCTCGCGCTGCAGGGTGACGGCGAGGCCACCCTGGTGATGACCCGCGTGGCCGGCGAGGGCACCGCCCTGCTGGTGCGCCCGCTCTAGCCCGGGGCGTGCCCCGGCGCCGCTCCGGCCAGGTGGACCCGCGCCAGGGGGTGGCCGCGCAGCGGCTCGGCCAGCAGGCCCCACACCTCGGCGACCAGGCCGTCGGGGGCGCGGCGGGCCTCGAGCACGCGCTCGAGCCAGTCGCGCACCTCGATCATGATGGTCTCGTCGCCGACCACGAGGGCGGCGGCGAGGCAGCCGAGGACGTGGTCGACGTAGCCCGGGAAGTCGGTCCACCAGTCGGGGGCGCTGGAGGGCGCCCCGACCGCGACGTCGTGGCGGGCGGCGATCGCGCGCACGACGTAGGGCGCGATCTCGTGGTGGTAGTCGGCGATCCAGGCGGCCTCCACGTCGGCGGGCCCGGCCTCGGCGGGACCCGTCTGCGGCACCCGTGACGGGAGGGCGTCGATGACCCGCGCCGCCTCGCCCGGGGTGGCGGCGTAGGCGGTCGCGCCGAGCGCGAGGGCGCGGGTCTCGTCGCCCCCGAAGGCCTGGCCGCCCACCACCACGGGGATGCCGATGGCCCGGATGGAGCTGAAGAGCGACTTCTGCCCGGCCAGCGAGGAGGTGAGCGAGGCGCTGAAGAGCACCGCCCGGGGCTTGAGGCTGAGGATGTCGTGCAGGAGCCCGGCGGGCTCGGGGTCACCGCCGACGTAGGTGACGCGGTAGCCCGCGAGCAGCAGCGACTCGGCCACGATGAGCGCCGGGAGCGCGTGGCGCTCGTGCTCGAGGCAGGAGACGATGACCAGCGGCGCCAAGGCGTCGGCCTCGGGGGCGAAGGAGCCCAGCCAGTGCACGAGGCCCTCGTTGATCGCCGTGGCCTGGTGCTCCTGGGCCACGCTCCACCCACCGGTCAGCCAGAGGTCGCCGATGCGGGCCTGGGCCGGCACGACGAGCCGCTCGATGACCTCCATGGGGGCGGCCCCGCCCTCGTGGCGCTCACGCACGACGGCCAGGGCGCCGTGGCGGTCGCCCGACTCCAGCGCGGCCCAGTAGGTGCTCCACGCCGACTCCCACTCCGGGTCGTCGACCGGGGCGAGGGCCACCGGGGGGAGGGTCGTCGTCGCGTCCTGGGACGGGGGACCGCTCGCGTCGGTCGCCGGGTCGGGACCGGGGTCGTGCTGCACCTGCTGCTGCACCGTGCACCTCCTGGGGGGACCTCACGACTTTACCCAGGCCGGCCCCGTCGGCCCTCGCCCGAGCGGGCGAGGGCCGCGGGTGGAGCGGGCTCAGCCCGCCAGGCCGGCGCGCTCGGCGCCGATGGTGGTGTCGTCGCCGTGACCGGTGTGGACCACGGTCTCGTCGGGCAGGGCGAGGAGCTTCTCGCGGATCGAGGCCTTGATGACGTCCTCGTCGCTGTAGGAGCGACCGGTGGCCCCCGGACCTCCCTGGAAGAGGGTGTCGCCGGTGAAGACGCACCCCAGCGCCGGGGCGTGGAAGCACACGGCCCCCGGGGCGTGGCCCGGCGTGTGCAGCGCCCGCAGGACCGTGCCCCCGACGAGGATCTCGAAGCCGTCGCCGAGGTCGACGTCCCACAGGTGGCCCTCGCCGTCCTCGGTGAGGTGGGTCAGGTCCCACAGCGGCTTGTCGTCGGGGTGCAGCATGATCGGCGCCACCACCCGCTCGCGCAGGGCCGGCGCCACCCGCGAGTGGTCGTCGTGGGCGTGGGTCAGCAGGATCGCGCGCACGGTGCGCTCGCCCACCAGCGCCAGGATGTCCTCGACCGAGTGGGGGGCGTCGATGACGACGCACTCGGTGTCGTCGCCGACGACCCAGAGGTTGTTGTCGACCTGGTGGGTCTCGCCGTCGAGGCTGAAGGTGCCGCTGGAGACGGCGTGGTCGATGCGCACTCCCCCGGCAGCGCCGCTCACAGGATCACCACCGAGCGCAGCACGCCGCCGTCGTGCATCTTGGCGAAGGCGGCCTCGACGTCGTCGATGCCGATCTCCTCGGTCACGAAGGCGTCGAGGTCGAGACGGCCCTGCTGGTAGAGGTCGACGAGCATCGGGAAGTCGCGGCTGGGCAGGCAGTCGCCGTACCAGCTGGACTTCAGGGCGCCGCCGCGGCCGAAGACGTCGATGAGCGGGATCTCCGGCACGGTCATGTCGGGGGTCGGCACGCCGACCAGGACGACGGTGCCGGCCAGGTCGCGGGCGTAGAACGCCTGCTTCCAGGTCTCCGGGCGGCCCACGGCCTCGATGACGACGTCGGCGCCCTCGGCCCCGGCGTAGGTCTGGGCGCAGATCTCCTTGATGGCCTCCACCGGGTCGGTGGTCGAGGAGTCGACAGTGTGGGTGGCGCCGAGGGCCTTGGCGGTCTCGAGCTTGCCGGCGTCGATGTCGACGGCGATGATCGGGCTCGCGCCGGCCAGCGCGGAGCCCGCGATCGCGGCCACGCCCACGCCCCCGCAGCCGATGACCGCGACCGACCTGCCGCGGCCCACGGCGCCGGTGTTGATCGCCGCGCCGATGCCGGCCATCACGCCGCAGCCCAGCAGGCCGACGGCGGCCGGACGGGCCGACGGGTCGACCTTGGTGCACTGGCCGGCCGCGACCAGGGTCTTCTCGGCGAAGGCGCCGATGCCCAGCGCGGGGCTGAGCTCGGTGCCGGCGTCGTCGCCCTCGGCCAGCGTCATCTTCTGGGTGGCGTTGTGGGTGGCGAAGCAGTACTGCGGCTCGCCGCGCTCGCAGGCGCGGCACTGGCCGCACACCGCGCGCCAGTTGAGCACGACGAAGTCGCCGGGGGCCACCGAGGTGACGTCGTCGCCGACGGCCTCGACGACGCCGGAGGCCTCGTGGCCGAGCAGGAACGGGAAGTCGTCGTTGATGCCGCCCTCGCGGTAGTGCAGGTCGGTGTGGCACACCCCGCACGCCTGGATCTTGACCACGGCCTCGCCCGGCCCGGGGTCGGGCACGTTGATCGTCGTGACCTCGACGGGCTGTCCCTTGGCCCGTGCGACGACGGCCTTCACCTGCTGCATGGTTCTCCTCCGGTCGGGGATGGCGCCGAGCGGCGCCGGTGGCCCCGAGCCTAGGCGGTGCCCCGGACGCTCAGCCGGCGAGGACGTCGGTGACGGGCAGCGAGGAGTCGGCGGGCAGGTCGAGGGAGGAGGGCGTGCGGCCGCGGGCGACCATCTCGGCGCCGAGGGCCGCCACCATCGCGCCGTTGTCGGTGCACAAGCCGGGCCGCGGCACCCGCACCCGGATGCCCAGGGTCTCGGCGCGCGACTCCGCCAGCGCCCGCAGCCGGGAGTTGGCCGCGACCCCGCCGCCGATGAGCAGGTCGTCGATGCCCTCGCTGGCCGCCGCGTCGAGCGCCTTGCGCACCAGCACGTCGCACACCGCCTCCTGGAAGGACGCCGCCACGTCGGCCACCGGCACCGGCTCCCCCGAGCGCTCCCGGGTCTCGACCCACCGCGCCACCGCGGTCTTGAGCCCGGAGAAGGAGAAGTCGAAGCGGTGCCGCTCGAGGTCCTTGCGGGCGGTGAGGCCGCGGGGGAAGTCGATGGCCACGCTGTCTCCCTCGCGGGCGACCCGGTCGACGTGGGGACCCCCGGGGAAGGGCAGGCCCAGCAGCCGGGCGACCTTGTCGAAGGCCTCCCCCGCGGCGTCGTCGATGGTCGAGCCCATCGAGACGATGCCGTCGTCGTGGCCGGTCACGTCGGCCACCCGCAGCAGGCTGGAGTGGCCCCCGCTCACCAGCATCGCCACGCAGGGCTCGGGCAGCGCGCCGTGCTCGAGCTGGTCGACGGCCACGTGGGAGGCCAGGTGGTTGACGCCGTAGAGCGGCTTGCCGAGGCCGAGCGCGAGGGCCTTGGCCGCGGCCACCCCCACCAGGAGGGCACCGGCGAGGCCCGGCCCGTGGGTCACCGAGATCGCGTCGACCTCGTGCAGGGCGACCCCCGCGGTCTCGCAGGCCCGCTCGATGGTCGGGACCATGGCCTCGAGGTGGGCCCGGCTCGCGACCTCGGGCACGACGCCGCCGAAGCGCGCGTGCTCCTCGACGCTGCTGGCCACCGCGTCGGCGAGCAGGGTGCGCCCGCGCACGATGCCGATGCCGGTCTCGTCGCAGGAGGTCTCGATGCCCAGCACCAGGGGTCCGTCGGTGTGCTCCACGCGCCCATTGTGCCCGTCGAGCGCCGGGGGTCGCGTGCCAGCATGGCGGGGTGCGTGACGAGGGTGTCGGGGTCGGGGTCGGGGTGGACGGCGGCGTCGGGGAGGGGCCGACGGGCGAGCCGGCGCGGGAGGTGTCGGTCGAGGAGCTCTACGCCGGGTGCGGCGCGGCGCTGCTGCACCACCAGGTGCCGCGCGCGGGGGTGCGGCGGGCGTGGCTCGCCGGGCCGACCGCGGCCGCGTGGTGGGGGCCGGGCGGTCGACCCGGTGGGCCCGTCGACGTCGTGACCGCGGTGGGCCCGCCGGCGCTGCTCGGCCCCGTGCTGACGCTGGCCGCCGCCACGTCGCCGGTGCCCGGGCGGCTCAGCGTGGAGGCCCGCTCGGCCCACGTCGTGCCGGCGCCGTGGCGCCAGGTCGACCCGTGGACGTGGCACTGGATGCGGGCCCGGCGCGGCGACGTGCCGCTCGCACCGACCCCGGAGGTGGTCGACCTCGGCCTCGCGCACCCCGAGGAGGTCGACGCCGTGCTCGACGCCGCCAACCCCGGGTCCTTCGCCCGCTCCGACACCCCGGGCGTCCTCACCTGGCACGGCGTACGCCGCCCCGGGCCGGGCCGCCCGCTGGTGGCGGTCGGTGCCCTGGCCGCCCAGCCCGACGGCAGCGGGCACCTGCGCGGGGTGGCGGTGCTGCCCGGGGAGCGCGGCCGCGGGCTGGGCCGGGCGGTGTCGACGTCGCTGACCCGCGCGGGCCTCGCCCTGGCCGACGTGGTCACGCTGGGCGTCTACACCGACAACGCCCCGGCGCTGGCCGTCTACGCCTCGCTGGGCTACGAGACCGTCCACACCTTCGTCTCGGGCCCCACGAGCGCACGCTCGAGCACGACCGCGGCGGTGCCGTCGCGGTAGTAGCGCGACCGGCGCGCGATCTCGCCGAAGCCGCGGGCGGCGTAGAGGGCCCGGGCGCCGGCGTTGTCCTCGCGCACCTCGAGCAGGAGCCGCTCGGCGCCGGCCTCGCGGGCCAGCGCCGCCACGGCCTCCAGGAGGGCGCTGGCCAGCCCGCCGCGGCGCCGGTCGGCGGCCACCGCGATCCGCTGGAGCTCGGCGGGATCGGGGTCGGTGTCGGGGTCCGGGTCGAGGCCCGGGTCAGCGGCGGAGGTCGCCGGCAGGGGCAGGCTGACCACGGCGTGGCCCACCACCTCGGAGCCGTCCTGCGTCACGAGGTAGACGACGGTGGGCAGGTCGCCGGCGAGGCCCGCGCCGACCAGCGCCTCGCTCCAGGCGTCGTCGCCGAGCCCCTCGCGCTCGAGGCCGACCACCGCGTCGAGGTCGGCGAGGGACGCGCGGCGCACGAGCGCGCCGCTCACGGGCCCGTCACGGGGCGGCGGCGGCCGGCACCGCGCGCGCCACCGCGTCGGGTCGGCGCAGGTAGAGCGGCTCGGGGTCGAGCAGCTCGACCCGCTCCTCCGCGATGGCGCGGGCCAGCCAGCCCGCGCCGGGGCGCTGCGGCCCTAGCGCGGCGGGGAAGGCCTCGGGGTAGAGCGCGCCGCCCTCCCCCACGACGGGGCGGTCGGTGGCCAGCACGGCCGGCTTGTCGACGACCGGGCCCTCGAGGCGGGCGCCGCCTGCGTCGTAGGAGGCGAGGTAGACCTCCTTGCGCCGGGCGTCGGTGGCCACGACGAAGCCGCCGGCCAGCCGCTCGCCGAGGGTGTCGGCGGCCTCGACGGCCAGCACGTCGAGGGAGCAGGCGGCGTAGACCGGGAGCTCCAGCACGAAGCCGAGCGTGCGCGCGGTGACCAGGCCGACCCGCAGCCCGGTGAAGGGCCCGGGGCCGGCGCCGACCCCGATCGCGGTGAGGTCCTGGCGCACGATGCCGGCCTGGGCCAGGGCCTTCTCGATGAGCGGGGCCAGCTGCTCGCCGTGCTTCATGGTGCGCTCGGAGACCAGGTCGACCACGACGTCGTCGCCGTCGTGGAGGGCCACGCAGACCTGGGGCGAGGAGGTGTCGAAGGTCAGCAGCACGCGCCCGAGGCTAGCCCAGCCCGCGGACCGACCCGGGATCAGCCGAGGGCGCGGAAGGACAGGGCGTGCCAGCGCGGGCCGACCGGCGTGATCTCCACCCGGCGCGGGTCCTCGCTGCCCTCGGGGTCGAGGTCGCGCACGATGTTGATCTCCAGGCGCGACTCGCTGAGGCCCTCGGCCAGCCCCGCGCCCCACTCCACCACCGTCACCGCGTCGGACAGGGAGGTGTCGAGGTCGAGGTCGTCGAGCTCGTCGAGGCCGCCCAGGCGGTAGGCGTCGACGTGCACCAGCTGCGGACCGCCCACCTCCGAGGGGTGCACGCGGGCGATGACGAAGGTCGGCGAGGTCACCCCGCCGCGCACGCCCAGCCCCGCCCCGAGGCCCTGGGTGAAGGTCGTCTTGCCGGCGCCCAGCTCGCCGGTGAGCACGATGAGGTCGCCCCGCGTGAGCTGGCCGGCCAGCGAGCGGCCGATCCCGCGCATGGCCTCCGCGGTCGGCGCGGCCCAGACCGCCGTACGCAGGGGCCGGCGCATCTCGACGTGCGGGGAGCGGCGCAGGATCTCCTTGAAGCCCTGGCGCTCCCAGAAGCGCACGGTGCGGGGCAGCTCCTCGCGCGCGACGACGGTGAGGTCGTCGGTGCCGGTGCCGGAGGCCTCGACCGCCTCGACCGCGGCCTCGATGAGCGCCCCGGCGATGCCGTGGCCCTGGTGGTCGGGGCTGACGGCGAAGCGGCGCAGGTAGGTCGTGCTGCCGACCGGGTCGAGCACGACGGCGCCGACGGCCTCGCCGTCGAGGCAGGCCAGCAGGCCCCCGCCGCCCGCGCCGACGCGGCTGAGCCTCTCGGCGATGGTCTCCACGCTCTCCCCGAGCGCGTCGGCCGGCGGGTCGAGCGGGGGCCGCGCGGAGAACGCGGCCCGCACCACCTCGAGCACGTCGCCGGCGTGCTCCGGGCCGACCTGGCGCACGGTGAGCGTCATCGGCGCGACACCTGCTCGGTCGCGGCGGCCACGAGCTGGTCGATCTCGGCGTTGACGTGGTCGTGGCGCTCCATCATCACCATGTGGCCCGCCCCCTCGCACTCCAGCAGCCGCGAGCCCTCGATGCGCTCGTGCAGCTTGCGGCTGTGGCCGACCGAGGTGAGCTTGTCGGCCGTGCCGCACACGATCGAGACCGGCACCTGCTCGAGCACCTCCACGCTGTCGAACTTGTCGAGACCCCGGAAGCTCGGGAAGAACTCCGCGACCACGGCGAAGGGCGTCGCGCTGAGCATGTCGTCGACGAAGCTGATGTAGGAGGCCGGCACGTCGTCGCCGAAGGCGAAGACGTCGGTGGCCACCGTCGCGAAGCTGCGACCGAGGCGACGCACGAGGTCGACCAGGTGGTGCCCGCGGGCCAGGGTCTTGACCGCCGAGCCGGTCACCCGGCTGCCCAGCGGGGTCGGCACCAGCGGCAGCAGCAGCCGGCTCGGGTCGAGCCCGCCCGCGGTCGTGGCGATGAGGCCCACGCCGACCACCCGGTCGCCGACCAGCTCGGGGAACTGCTCGACCAGCGCCACGATCGACATGCCGCCCATCGAGTGGCCCACGAGCACCACCGGGCCCTCGGGCACGACCTCGTCGAGCACCTGGCGCAGGTCGCGGCCCAGCTGGTCGATGGTGGCGTTGCCGCGCGGGGAGCGTCCGGAGCGGCCGTGGGAGCGCTGGTCGTAGTAGACGCTGCGCACCAGGCCGCGGTACCCCGCGCGCTGGAAGTGCCAGCAGTCGAGGTTGAGCGCGTAGCCGTGGCAGAACACGACGGTCAGCGGCGGCTCGCCCGGCCCGCGGCCGAGCTGGCCGCGCGGCGCGGCGTACTCGTCGACCTCGACGTGCAGCGGCACGCCGTCGTCGGCGACCACCGTGCGCGCCGGGGAGCGCAGCGAGCCGAAGCGCACGGTGTCGCCGGCGCCGTGGCGGGCCATGACCCGGCGGTAGCGGGCGACGCTGACGGCGGCGGTGCCGGCCGCCGCCGCGCCGGCGGCCCCGGCCGCCAGCTGCCAGATGCGGCTGCGGGCGCTCATGCGGTCTCCTGCGGCTCGAGGACGGGTACGACGGTCGGGGCCGGGTCGGCCCCGGGCACGGCCCCGGTGTGGCGCCGGTGCAGCCGCCCGCCGAGGCGGGTGACGATCTCGTAGCTGATCGTGCCGCACGCCTCGGCCCAGTCCTGCGCGCTGGGCGCCGGCGCGGGGCCGATCAGCACGGCCTCGTCGCCGGCCCGGGCACCGGGCGCGCCGAGGTCGACGACCAGCTGGTCCATGCAGACGGTGCCGCGCACGGGCACCCGGTGACCGGCCACGGCGACCTCGGCCCGGTCGGAGGCGTGGCGCGGGACCCCGTCGCCGTAGCCCACCGGCACCAGGCCGAGGGTCGTGGCGGCGGGGGCGACCCAGCGGTGGCCGTAGGAGACCCCGGCACCGGCCGGGACCTGCTTGACCAGGGCGAGCGGGGAGCGCACGGTCATCGCCGGGCGCAGCCCGAGGTCGGGGGTGTGCCCGGGGGCGGGGTCGAGGCCGTAGGCGGCCAGGCCGCAGCGCACGAGGTCGAAGCGGGCCGAGGGCCGCAGCAGGGCGCCGGCGGAGTTGGCCAGGTGCCGCACCTCGGGGCGCAGCCCGGCGGCCTCGGCGAGCACGAGCGCCTCGCGGAAGGCGGCCTCCTGGGCGGCGTTGGCGGGGTGGTCGGGCTCGTCGCTGCACGCGAGGTGCGACCACACGCCGGTGACGCGCCACGACCCGTCGCGCTCGCCGGCCCGGGCCGCGGCGACCAGCGCCGGCCAGGCGGCGGCGGTGGAGCCGCCGCGCGACAGGCCGGTGTCGACCTTGAGCTGGAGCCGCGCCGGACGGCCCGCCCGCGACACCGCGGCCGACACCGCGGCGAGCTGGTCGAGGTCGTAGACGGTGACGTCGACGTCGGCGGCGACGGCGCCCGCGTGGTCGTCGGCGGGCACGGTGAGCCAGGTGAGCAGCCGGCCCCGGTCACCGGCGGCGCGCAGCGCGGCCGCCTCCTCCAGCGTGGCCACGCCGAGCCAGTCGGCGCCGGCCCCACGGGCCGCCCGGGCGACCTCGAGCATGCCGTGGCCGTAGCCGTCGGCCTTGACCACGACCATGAGCGCCGCAGGCGCGACCTGCGCGCGCAGCACGCCCACGTTGTGCCGGACCGCCGCCAGGTCGACGACGATCTCGGGGTGCGGGGGCCCGGGCTCGGGCGCGGCGGAGGGCGACGGGGTCATCGCGGCCATTCTCCCACCACCGCGCGCCGACGCCTCACCCGGCGAGGCACGCGCGCACGACGCCCGGCACCGCCCGGGCGACGTCGAGGGCGACCAGCGGCCCGCCGTCGGCGGCCACGGTGGCGGCGGCGCCGTGCACCCACGACCCGACCGAGGCGGCGTCGAAGGGGTCGAGGCCGGCCGCGAGCAGGGCGCCCACGAGCCCGCCCAGCACGTCGCCGGCGCCCGCCGTGGCCAGCCACGGCGTGCCGGTGGTGGTCGAGCGCACCCGTCCGGCGGGGGTGGCGACGAGCGTGTGGCGGCCCTTGAGCAGCACCACCGCGTCGTACGCCGCCGCCGCGTGGCGGGCGAAGTGCAGCGGGCGGGCCTCGATCGCGGCGCGCTCCTCCCCCAGCATCGCCGCCAGCTCCCCGGCGTGCGGGGTGAGCACCGCCGGCACGCCGAGCGGGCCCTCGACGTGGGCCAGGGCGTCGGCGTCGACGACCACCGGCACGCCGTCGGCGAGCGCCGCGCGCAGCTCCTCGCCGGCGGCCTCCCCGCCCCCGGAGCCGACCACCCACGCCTGCACCCGGCCGGGCCCGACGACCTCGGGGTGGGCCTCGCGCACCCGGTCGGTGACGGCGCTGTCGCCCACGTGGCGCACCATGCCGACCAGGCCGGTGGCCGCGCCCGCGACCGACAGCAGGGCCGCGCCGGGATAGGTCGCCGAGCCGGCCCGCACGCCGACGACGCCGCGGGTGTACTTCTGGGCGTCGGGCGCCGGGCGCGGCAGCAGCGCGGCGACGTCGGCCGGCTGGAGGGCCTCGAGGTCGGCGGGGGGCAGGTCGAGGCCGAGGTCGACCAGGTGCACCGGTCCGCAGGCGGCCGCGGCCGGGTCGACGAGGTGCGCCGCCTTGAGCGTGCCGAAGGTGACGGTGAGGTCGGCGCGCACGTGGGCGCCGTCGAGCTCGCCGGTGTCGACGTCGACGCCCGAGGGCGTGTCGACCGCCACCACGGGCACCCCGCGCACGGCCTCGAGGGCGGCCACCGCCTCGGGGCGCAGGCCGGGTCGACCGCCGATGCCGACCACGCCGTCGAGCACCACGTCGTAGTCCGCACCGGCCAGGGGGGCCACGCCGTCCACCACGCGCCCCCCGGCGGCCCGCAGCGCGGCGAGGCCCTGGGCGTGCACACGCTCGGAGAGCAGCAGCGCGTGGACCCCGCAGCCGCGACGGGCGAGGTGGGCGCCGGCCCACAGGGCGTCGCCGCCGTTGTCGCCCGAGCCCACGAGCAGCAGCACCCGTGCGCCGTACGACGCACCGAGCAGCCTCGCCACCGCGTGGGCCAGGCCGGTCGCCGCCCGCTGCATCAGCGCGCCCTCGGGCAGCCGCGCCACGAGGGCCGCCTCGGCGGCACGGACCTGCTCGACGGTGTGGGCGCTCCTCATGGCCCGACCCTAGCCACGCCGTGCCACGCGGGACGGGAGTCGCGGTCGGGCGTCGCGGTCAGGAGTTGCGGGGGAAGCCCAGGTCGACCCCGCCGTGGCTGGGGTCGAGCCAGCGGCTGGTGACGGTCTTCTCGCGGGTGTAGAAGTCCACGCCGTGGGTGCCGTAGGCCTTGGTGTCGCCGAAGAGCGAGGCCTTCCAGCCGCCGAAGGAGTGGTAGGCCACCGGCACCGGGATCGGCACGTTGACCCCGACCATGCCGACCTCGACCTCGCGCTGGAAGCGACGCGCGGCGCCTCCGTCGTGGGTGAAGATCGCCGTGCCGTTGCCGTAGGGCGAGGCGTTGATGAGCGCGACCCCCTCCTCGTAGCCCTCGACCCGCACCACCGAGAGCACCGGTCCGAAGATCTCGTCGGTGTAGACCGCCGAGGTCGTCGGCACCCGGTCGACCAGGGAGGGGCCGAGCCAGAAGCCGTCGGGCTCGCCGTCGACCTCGACCCCGCGCCCGTCGACGACCACGTCGGCGCCGTCGGCGACGGCCACGTCGAGGTAGCCCGCGACCTTGTCGCGGTGCTCGCGGGTGATGAGCGGACCCATGTCGCAGGCACGACGGCCGTCACCGGTGCGCAGGGTGGCCATCCGCTCGCGCACCTTGGCCACCAGGGCGTCGGCGACGGAGTCGACCGCCACGACGACCGAGACGGCCATGCAGCGCTCCCCGGCGGAGCCGAAGCCGGCGTTGACCGCGGCGTCGGCCACCAGGTCGAGGTCGGCGTCGGGCAGCACCAGCATGTGGTTCTTGGCCCCGCCCAGGGCCTGCACGCGCTTGCCGGCGGCGGTGCCACGCTCGTAGACGTAGCGCGCGATCGGCGTCGACCCGACGAAGGAGACCGCCGCGACGTCGTCGTGGTCGAGCAGCGCGTCGACGGCCTCCTTGTCGCCGTGCACGACGTTGAGCACGCCGTCGGGCAGGCCGGCCTCCTGCATCAGCGCGGCCATCCACACCGCGGGGCTCGGGTCCTTCTCGCTGGGCTTGAGCACCACGGTGTTGCCGGCCGCGATCGCGATCGGGAAGAACCACAGCGGCACCATCGCCGGGAAGTTGAAGGGGCTGACGACGCCCACCACGCCGAGCGGCTGGCGCAGCGAGTAGACGTCGACGCCGGTGGAGACGTTCTCGGAGTAGGCGCCCTTCACCAGCTGCGGCATGCCGCACGCGAACTCCACCACCTCCAGGCCGCGGGCGATCTCGCCCAGGGCGTCGGAGAGCACCTTGCCGTGCTCGCCGGTGAGGATCTCGGCGAGCTCCTCGCGACGGGCCGTGAAGAGCTCGCGGAAGCGGAACATCACCTGCTGGCGCGCCGCCATCGACGCCACCCCCCAGGTCTCGTACGCCGCGCGCGCCACCTCGACCGCGTGGTCGACGTCGGCGGTCGAGCCGAGGCGCACGTGCTTGGTCGCGACGCCGAGGGCCGGGTCGGTGACCGGCTGGGTGCGGGTCGACTCCCCCGCCCAGGCGGCGCCGCCCACCCAGTGGTCGAGCACGGGCAGGTCGGTCGGGTTCCGGGTCACGGTCACTCCTCGTCGAGCAGGGTCAGGACGGCGTCGTAGGCCTCGAGGGCCTCGGCGACCTCGTCGTCGGTGACGACGCAGGGCGGCACGACGTGGATGCGGTTGTCGGCGGTGAGCGGCAGCAGACCACGGGCGAGCAGCTCGGACTTGGCGCGGGCCATGCTCGCCGCGGCCAACGGCTCGCGGGTGGCGCGGTCGGCGACGAGCTCGAGGGCCCAGAAGACGCCGACGCCGCGCACCTCGCCCACCACGCGGTGGCGCTCGGCGAGCGCGGCGAGGCCGGGCCCGAGCACGTCGGTGCCGATGCGGCGGGCGTGGTCGACGATGCCCTCCTCGGCCATGGCGTCGAGCGCGGCGACGATGGACGCCGCGGCCAGCGGGTGGCCGGAGTAGGTCAGCCCGCCCGGGAAGACGCGCTCGTCGAAGGAGGCCGCGATCTCCTCGCCGATCACGACGCCGCCGACCGGCACGTAGCCGGAGTTGACGCCCTTGGCGAAGGTGAGGAGGTCGGGCACGACGTCGTGGGCGTCGAGCGCGAACCACTCGCCCGTGCGCCCGAAGCCGGCCATCACCTCGTCGAGGATCATCACGATCCCGTGGCGGTCGCACAAAGCGCGCACGCCGGCGAGGTAGCCCGGCGGGGGCACCAGCACGCCGGCGGTGCCGGGGACCGTCTCGAGGAGCACCGCCGCGATCCCCGAGGGGCCCTCGCTCTCGACGACGCGACGCAGGTGCTGCAGCGCGCGCTCGCCCTCCTCCTCGGGCGTGGTGGCCCAGAACTCGCTGCGGTAGAGGTAGGGCCCGAAGACGTGCACGTGCCCGCGGGCGAACTCGTTGGGCACCCGCCTCCAGTCGCCGGTCGCGACGACCGCGGCGCCGGTGTTGCCGTGGTAGGAGCGGTAGGTCGAGACGACCTTGTCGCGTCCGGTGTGCAGGCGCGCCATCCGGATCGCGTTCTCGACGGCGTCGGCACCGCCGTTGGTGAAGAAGACCTTGTCGAGCCCTGCGGGCGCCCGCTCGGTGATCCGGCGCGCCGCCTCGCCGCGCACCAGCGCCGCCGTCGAGGGGGCCACCGTCGCGAGGGTCGCGGCCTGCTCCTGGATCGCGGCCACGACCTTGGGGTGCTGGTGGCCGATGTTGACGTTGACCAGCTGGGAGGAGAAGTCGAGCCAGCTGCGGCCCTCGTGGTCCCACACCCGCGACCCCAGCCCGCCGGCCACCACCATCGGCGACAGGGCCCCCTGGGCCGACCAGGAGTGGAAGACGTGGGCGCGGTCGAGCTCGCGCGCCCGGGCGTCGAGCCCGGCGCCCTCGACCGTGGTCGGATCAGTCGTCGGATCAGTCGTCGGATGCGTCGTCATCGGGGTTCATCTCCTACGGATCCGTGCGTCATGGGCGCGCTGACGACGGCAATCGTCGCCACGGGGCGATCAAACCACGAATCACGCCGTCGTGCGACGACGACCCGGCTCAGGACTCCAGCACCACGACGGCGGAGGCGATGCCGGCGTCGTGGGACAGCGAGAGGTGCACGGAGGCGACGCCGAGGTCCCGGGCGCGGGCCAGGACGGAGCCGCGCATCTCCATCAGCGGGCGTCCGGAGGACTCCGAGACCACCTCCGCGTCGTGCCAGGCCAGGCCGACGGGCGCGCCGAGGGCCTTGGCCAGCGCCTCCTTCGCGGCGAAGCGGGCCGCGAGCGAGGCCAGCGGGCGCCCGGCCTCACCGGGGGTGAAGAGCCGCTCGCGCAGCCCCGGGGTGCGGGTGAGCGAGGCCCCGAAGCGCTCGATGTCGCAGACGTCGATGCCGACGCCGATCACCGCCACGTCGTGGCCGTCCCGCTACCCCGCAGCCCGCTCACTCGACGGTGACCGACTTGGCCAGGTTGCGGGGCTGGTCCACGTCGTGGCCCATCGCCGAGGCCAGCTCGCAGGCGAAGAGCTGCAGCGGCACCACGGCCACCAGCGGCTGGAGCAGCACGGGCACGCGCGGCAGCGGGATGAGCACGTCGGCGTAGGGCGTGATGGTCGCGTCGCCCTCCTCGGCCAGGCAGATCGTGACCGCGCCGCGGGCACGCACCTCCTGGATGCCCGAGAGCATCTTCCCGTGCAGCTGGTCGCGCCCGCGCGGGGGCACGACGCACAGCACCGGCAGGCCCTCCTCGACCAGGGCGATGGGGCCGTGCTTCAGCTCGCCGGCGGCGAAGCCCTCGGCGTGGAGGTAGGCCAGCTCCTTGAGCTTGAGCGCGCCCTCGAGGGCCACGGGGTAGCCGGCGTGGCGGCCCAGGAAGAGCACCGAGCGGGTGCCGACGTGGGTGCGGGCCAGCTCGTAGACCTGCTCGCAGCGTCCCAGGACCGCCTCGATCTGGTCGGGCACGGCCTCGAGCTGCTCCATCACCTGGGTGATCTCGTCGCCGTAGCGGGTGCCCTTGACCTGCGCGAGGTAGAGCGCGAGGAGGTAGCAGGCCACCAGCTGGGTCAGGAAGCCCTTGGTCGAGGCGACCCCGATCTCGGGTCCGGCGTGGGTGTAGATGACGGCGTCGGACTCGCGCGGGATCGTCGAGCCGTTGGTGTTGCAGATGGCCAGGACCTTGGAGCGCTGCGAGCGCGCGTGGCGGATCGCCTGGAGGGTGTCGGCGGTCTCCCCGGACTGGCTGATGGCCACCACGAGCGTGGAGTAGTCGAGGATCGGGTCGCGGTAGCGGAACTCCGAGGACAGCTCGACCTCGACCGGGATCCGGCACCAGTGCTCGATGGCGTACTTGGCGACCATGCCGGCGTAGAACGACGTGCCGGCGGCGATGATGATGATCTTGTCGATGTCGCGCAGCTCCTGGTCCGACAGGCGCATCTCGTCGAGCTGGAGCGCGCCGGAGCGGGTGCGACGGCCCAGCAGCGAGTCGGCCACCGCGCGCGGCTGCTCGAAGATCTCCTTGCGCATGAACCAGTCGTGGCCGTCCTTCTCGGCCGCCGAGAGGTCCCAGTCGACGTGGAACTGCGTGGCCTCGGCGGGGCGGCCGTCGAAGCCGGTCACGGCCACGCCGTCGCGGGTCAGGGTGACGACCTGGTCCTGGCCGAGCTCGAGGGCCTCGCGGGTGTGCTCGATGAAGGCGGCCACGTCGGAGCCGAGGAAGTTCTCCCCCTCCCCCAGGCCCACGACGAGCGGGGAGTTGCGCCGCGCCGCGACGACCCGGTCGGGGTCGTGGGCGTCGACCGCGACGAGCGTGAAGGCCCCGTCGAGCATCGCGCAGACGCGCTGCATCGCGGTGGTGAGGTCCTCGCCCGACTCCACCTGCAGCTCCAGCAGGTGGGCCACGGTCTCGGTGTCGGTCTCGGAGACCAGCACGTGGTCGTCGGCCTCGAGGCGGGCGCGCAGGTCGGCGAAGTTCTCGATGATGCCGTTGTGCACCAGGGCCACGCGACGGCTCGCCCCGACGTGGGGGTGGGCGTTGACGTCGTTGGGGGCACCGTGGGTGGCCCACCGGGTGTGCCCGATGCCGAGGCTCGCTGCGGGCAGCGGCTCCTCGGCCACGAGCTTCTCCAGGTTGGCCAGCTTGCCCGCGCGCTTGCGCGTGGCCAGCGCCCCGTCCTCGACCAGCGCGATGCCCGCGGAGTCGTAGCCCCGGTACTCCAGACGACGCAGCCCCTCGACCACCACGTCCTGGGCGGGCCTGCTTCCGATGTATCCCACGATCCCGCACATGGGCCGAGAGTCTATCGAGGGGCGGGCCCTCCATCGTGCAGGGCGCGGCGGCTGCAAGGATGAGGTCCATGCCGAACCAGGGGGCGACCCGGTCGTCCAACGGGCACCACGCCCACAGCGGCCACCACGGTCACGAGGACACCGGGCGGGAGACCTCCCCCTACATCGAGCTCGACCGCTCCGCCTGGGCCGCGCTGGCCCAGGAGACCGAGAGCCCGCTGACCGCCGAGGAGGTGCGGCGCCTGCGCGGCCTGGGCGACAACCTCGACATCGACGAGGTCCGCGACGTCTACCTCCCCCTCTCGCGCCTGCTCAGCCTCTACGTCGGCGCCGCGGGCGACCTGCACCGCGAGCAGGAGGGGTTCCTGCACCGCCGCACCCCGCCGCGCACGCCGTTCGTGATCGGCCTGGCCGGGTCGGTGGCCGTGGGCAAGTCCACGACCGCCCGCGTGCTGCAGCAGATGCTGGCCCACTGGCCCGAGCACCCCCACGTCGCGCTGGTGACCACCGACGGCTTCCTCTACCCCAACGCCGAGCTCGAGCGGCGCGGGCTGCTGCAGCGCAAGGGCTTCCCGGAGTCCTACGACCGCCGCGCCCTGCTGCGCTTCGTGGTCGACATCAAGTCGGGCAAGGAGGAGGTGGAGGCGCCGACGTACTCCCACCTGGTCTACGACGTGGTGCCCGAGGAGCGGGTCGTCGTCAGCCGCCCCGACATCGTCATCATCGAGGGGCTCAACGTGCTGCAGCCCGCCCGCACCCGCGAGGACGGACGCACGGGGCTGACGCTGAGCGACTTCTTCGACTTCAGCGTCTACGTCGACGCCGGCACGACCACGATCCGCGACTGGTACGTCTCGCGCTTCCTGCGGCTGCGCGAGACCGCCTTCCGCGACCCCGGGTCCTACTTCGCCAAGTACGCCGCGCTGACCCACGAGGAGGCCGTCGCGGAGGCCGAGCGCATCTGGGACGCCATCAACGGACCCAACCTGGTGCAGAACGTGCTGCCGACCCGCTCGCGGGCCACGCTCGTGCTGCGCAAGGACAAGGACCACTCGGTGCGCTACGTGCGCCTGCGCAAGCTGTAGCCGCTCAGGCCAGGGCGAGGCGGCGGCGCACCACGTCGGCGAGGCGCTCGGCCACGGCCGAGGCCCGCTCGGGGGTGGGCGCCTCGACCATGACCCGCACCAGCGGCTCGGTGCCGGAGGGGCGCAGCAGCACCCGGCCCTCCTCGCCCAGGTCGGCCGACTCCGCGGCCACGGCCGCGGCCACCTCGGGGTCGGAGTCGCAGCGCGCGCGGTCGACCTCGGGCACGTTGACCAGCACCTGCGGCAGGCGGGTCATCACCGAGGCGAGGTCGCGCAGGCTGCGACCGGTGCTCACCATGCGCTCGCACACGTGCAGCGCGGTCAGCAGGCCGTCGCCGGTGGTGGCGTGGTCGCTCATGATCACGTGGCCCGACTGCTCGCCACCGAGGGAGTAGCCGCCGGCGCGCATGTCCTCGAGCACGTAGCGGTCGCCGACCTTGGTCTGGCGCACGGTGATGCCGGCCGGGCGCAGGGCGCGCACCAGGCCGAGGTTGCTCATCACGGTCGCCACCAGGGTGTCGTCGACCAGGCGGCCGCGCTCCTGCATCGCCAGGGCGAGCACGGCCATGACCTGGTCGCCGTCGACCACGGCGCCGGTGGCGTCGACGGCCAGGCACCGGTCGGCGTCGCCGTCGACGGCGAAGCCGGCGTGGGCGCCCTCGTCCACGACCGCGCGGCGCAGCCGGTCGAGGTGGGTGGAGCCGTAGCCGTCGTTGATGTTGAGCCCGTCGGGCTCCGCACCGATGGTCACGACGTCGGCGCCGGCGTCGGCCAGGGCGCGGGGCCCGACCTCGCTGGCCGCGCCGTGGGCGCAGTCGAGCACGACGCGCAGGCCCGCCAGCGGCGTGTCGAGGGTGCGCACCAGGTGGGCGGAGTACTCCTCCACGGTGGGCGCGTAGGGGCGCACGCGACCGACGTCGGAGCCGGTCGGGCGCTCCCAGGTGCGGCCCAGCTGCGCCTCGATCTCGCGCTCGAGGTCGTCGTCGAGCTTGACCCCGCCGCGGGCGAGGAACTTGATGCCGTTGTCGGGCATCGCGTTGTGCGAGGCGCTGATGACGACGCCGAGGTCGGCGCCGAGGGAGTCGGTGAAGAACGCGACCCCGGGGGTCGGCAGCACGCGCAGGCGCAGCACGTCGACGCCGGCCGAGGCCAGGCCCGCCACGACGGCGTGCTCGAGGAACTGCCCGGAGATGCGGGTGTCACGGCCCACGACGGCGAGCGGCCGCCGCCCGGTGAACTCGCCATGATCGACGAGGACACGGGCGGCGGCCGCTCCGAGGCCCAGGGCCAGCTCGGCGGTGAGCACACCGCCGTTGGCCAGGCCACGGACGCCGTCGGTGCCGAAGAGGGGCCCGGTGGGAGCCACCACGTCGGCGCGGATCAGCGCTTGCTGAACTGGGGCGCCTTGCGCGCCTTCTTCAGACCGGCCTTCTTGCGCTCGATGACACGCGCGTCGCGGGTCAGGAAGCCGGCCTTCTTCAGCGTCGGGCGGTTGGCCTCGACGTCGATGGCGTTGAGGGCGCGGGCCACACCGAGGCGCAGGGCGCCGGCCTGGCCGGTGATGCCGCCGCCGTGGATGCGGGCGATGACGTCGAAGCGACCCTCGAGCTGCAGGGTGGCGAACGGCTCGTTCACGACCTGCTGGTGCAGCTTGTTCGGGAAGTACGAGTCGAGCGTGCGGCCGTTGACGGTCCACACACCGGTGCCGGGCACGAGGCGGACGCGGGCGACGGCCTCCTTGCGACGGCCGGTCGCGTTGGCGGGGGCGATGGTCGCGGGACGCTCGGGGGCGTCGGCCGACGGGGCGCTCTCGGAGCTGTAGGCAACGCCGCGCTCGTCGGTCTCGAAGGTCTCCTCGACCTCGTTGGTGGTCTCAGCCACGGTAATCCTCACTCAGCTTTCTGCATGGACGTTGAAGGAGCCACGGCTCACTGGGAGATCTGGGTGATCTCGAACGGAACGGCCTTCTGGGCCTCGTGCGGGTGGGTCGGGCCGCTGTAGACCTTCAGCTTCTTCAGCATCTGACGGCCGAGCTTGTTCTTGGGGAGCATGCCCCACACGGCGTTCTCGATCGCCTTGCGGGCGTCCTTCTCGAGGAGCTCGCCGATCGGGGTGGCCGAGAGGCCGCCCGGGTAGCCGGAGTGGCGGTAGGCCATCTTGGTGGTCTTCTTGGTGCCCGACAGGGACACCTTCTCCGCGTTGATGACGACGACGAAGTCACCGGTGTCGACGTGCGGGGCGAAGATCGCCTTGTGCTTGCCGCGGAGCAGGTTCGCGGAAGTCACGGCGAGCTTGCCCAGGACGATGTCGGTGGCGTCGATGACGTGCCACTCCCGGGTGATGTCACCGGGCTTGGGGCTGTACGTGCGCACGGCTGATCTACTCTCATTCGTTCGTGGGGACCGCCAGGTGGAGCCTGGCGGGGGGTGGAGCTGCGGCTTCTGACGAACACGGCCCGGCTCGCCGCCGGTCGGGACCGGCTGGTGGCCTCCGGGACTGCACCTCGCCGGCAGCCGGCGACGGCTGTGACGGGGCGCGGCAGGAGTCGCGACCACTCAGGGTAGGCGTGCGCGGGCGACGGGGTCAAAACGCCCCGGGCGGGCACCGCGTGGCGCCCGGCGCTCACCCCCAGGGGTGGCCTCGCGACCCGGGTCGTGGACACCGGGTTCCCCGTGTCGCGAGACGACGGATACGTTAAGACGCGTGACTGATTCTCTGACCGTCCGTGACAACCGCACCGGACAGGAGTACGACGTCCCGATCCTCGACGGCACCATCAAGGCCGCCGACCTCGGGAAGATCAAGACCGCCGAGGACACCCCCGGCCTGGCCGTCTACGACCCGGGCTTCGTCAACACGGCGTCCTGCCGCAGCTCCGTCACCTACATCGACGGCGAGAAGGGCATCCTGGAGTACCGGGGCTACCCCATCGAGCAGCTGGCGGAGAAGTCGTCCTTCCTCGAGGTGGCCTACCTCCTGATCCACGGCGCCCTGCCGACCAAGGCGGAGTACGACGCGTGGGTGCACGAGATCACCTACCACACCTTCGTCCACGAGAACGTGAAGACCTTCATGCAGGGCTTCCGCTACGACGCCCACCCGATGGGCATGCTCATGGCCTCGGTGGGCGCGCTGTCGACCTTCTACCCCGACGCCCGCAACATCAGCGACGCCGACAACCGGCACATGCAGATCGTGCGCATGATCGCGAAGATGCCGACGCTGGGCGCCTGGTCGTTCCGCCACGCGCAGGGCAAGCCCTACGTCTACCCCGACAACGACCTCAGCTACACCGCCAACTTCCTCTCCATGCTCTTCAAGATGAGCGAGTCGAAGTACGAGGCCGACCCGCGCCTGGTCAAGGCCCTCGACGTGCTCTTCATCCTCCACGCCGACCACGAGCAGAACTGCTCGACCAACGCCGTGCGCTCGGTCGGCTCCTCGCAGGTCGACCCCTACTCCGCGGTCGCCGCGGGCGTCGGCGCCCTCTACGGCCCCCTGCACGGCGGCGCCAACGAGGCCGTGCTGCGCATGCTCAAGCGCATCGGGTCGAAGGAGAACATCCCGGCCTTCATCCAGGGCGTCAAGGACGGCAACGAGCGGCTGATGGGCTTCGGCCACCGGGTCTACAAGAACTTCGACCCCCGCGCCACGATCATCAAGAAGGCCTGCGACGACGTCTTCGAGGTCACCGGGGTCAACCCGCTCCTCGAGATCGCCAAGGAGCTGGAGAAGATCGCGCTCGAGGACGAGTACTTCATCAAGCGCAAGCTCTACCCCAACGTCGACTTCTACTCGGGGCTGATCTACGAGGCCTTCCAGTTCCCCCCGGAGATGTTCACCGTGCTCTTCGCGATCGGCCGCACCCCCGGCTGGCTGGCCCAGTGGCTCGAGCTGGTCCAGGACAAGGAGCAGAAGATCGCCCGGCCCAAGCAGATCTACACCGGCGACCGGACCCTCGACTTCGTCCCCGCCTCGGAGCGCTGGGCCTGACCTTGGCCCCCTCCCCCGCACGACCCACGACCCCCGCCGACCCGCCGGCGGGGGTCGTCTGGGACCTGGGCAACGTCATCGTCGACTGGGACGCCTCCGCGGCGATCGCGGCCGGCGTCGGCGCCGAGGAGGCCGCCCGCTTCCTGGCCGCCGACGACTTCGACTTCATGGCGTGGAACCACGGCTGCGACGCCGGCGGGTCCTGGGACGACGCCGAGGCCGCGGTGGCCGCCTCCCACCCGCACTGGGCCGAGCATGCCCGCTCCTACCGACGCCACTTCGCGGCCTCGCTGCGCGGCGAGGTGCCCGGCACCGCCGACCTGCTGCGCGAGCTGCACGCCGCCGAGGTGCCGATGTGGGGGCTGACCAACTGGTCCCACGAGCTCTACCCCCACGCACCGCGCCTCTTCGACGTGCTGGGCCTGCTCGAGGACGTCGTGGTGTCGGGCACCGAGGGCGTGGCCAAGCCCGACCCCCGGGTCTACCGGGTCGTCGAGCAGCGCGCCGGGCTGCCCCTCGAGCGCCTGGTCTTCGTCGACGACCGCGCCGACAACGTCGCGGCCGCGGACGCGCTGGGCATGCACGGGCTGGTCTTCACCGACGCCGACGCCCTGCGCGCCGACCTGCGCGCCCTGGGCCTGCCGCTGCGGCCGTGAGCGCGCCCGCGGTGCTGGTGCGCGTCGACGCCCTGTGGCGCCCCGGCCTCGACCGGGCCGAGCTGCGGGCCGCGGCCGAGGACCTCGCCGGACCGCTCACGCGGCTGTGCCCGCGCTGCGCCGGCACCGACCACGGCCGCCCCCGCACCGCCGGTGGCGCGCTGTCCCTGGCGTACGCCGCGGGCCTCGTGGTGCTGGCCCGCGCGGAGGGCACCGGGCTGCGGCTCGGTGTCGACGTGGAGCCCGACCCCGGTGTCGGCCCGACGCCGGCGGGGCTGGCCGACCGCGCCGCGTGGACGCGCGCCGAGGCGGTGCTCAAGGCCACCGGCGAGGGCCTGCGCCGTGACCCGGCCTCCGTGCGCGCCGACGAGGCCTGGACCACCGCCCTGCCGCTGCCGCCCGGCTGGGCCGGCACCCTCGCGGTGCTGCCCGCGCGGCCGGTCGAGGTCCGGTGGCGCGAGCACCGCTGAGCGCGGCCCGCGAGCCTCAGGCCGGCAGGTCGGGCAGGGCGGTCTCGTGGAGCCAGGGGTGCAGCAGCGCGGCGACGTCGTGGCCGGTGGCGGCGCCGGCGTGGGCCAGGAAGTCGTCGGTGACCACCGAGCCGCCCGCGTGCTCGGCCACCCAGGAGCGCAGCAGGGCGAAGAACGCCTCGTCGCCCACCGTCAGCCGCAGCGCGTGGAGGGTGAGCGCGCCGCGCTTGTAGACCCGGTCGTCGAACATCAGCTCCGGGCCCGGGTCGCTGAGCAGCAGGTCGTGGTCGAGCTCGGCCAGCCGGGCGTGGTGGTGGCGGGCGTGCTCGTCGGCGCTCTCGCCGCCGGACTCCTGCGACCACAGCCACTCGCTGTAGCAGGCGAAGCCCTCGTGCAGCCAGATGTCGCGCCACCGGCGCAGGGTGACGGCGTTGCCGAACCACTGGTGGGCCAGCTCGTGGGCGATGAGGCGGGTGGCGTCCCAGTCGCCGCGCACGAGGTTGCGCCCGAAGGTCGACAGGCTCTGGCTCTCCAGCGGGATCTCGAGGTCGTCGGCGGTGACGACCACGGCGTAGCCGTCGAAGGGGTAGGGCCCGAAGAGGCGCTCGAAGACCTCGACCATCTCGTGCTGGCGGCCGAAGGCGGCGACGTAGTCGTCCTCGTCGAGGTCCTCGGGCGCGACCACCCGCAGCGGGGTGCCCGAGGCCGGGCGCCCCAGGAGCTGCCAGTCGGTGTAGCGCCCGATCTGGGCCGTGGCCAGGTAGGTGGCCATCGGCTCGGACTGCTCGAAGACCCACGTCTCGCTCGACCCGCCCCGGCGGTGCTCGCGCAGCACGCCGTTGGCGACGACGTGGTAGCCCGCGGTGACACGGAAGGTCATCCGGTAGGACGCCTTGTCGTCGGGGCGGTCGTTGCAGGGGAACCAGGTCGGCGACCCGTGCGGCTGGGCCGCCACGATGACGCCGTCGGTCAGCTCCTCCCAGCCGGCGTCGCCGAGGTGGCGCTCGACCACGGGCCGCGGGCTGCCGGAGTAGCGCACGACCACGGTGAGCAGGGTGTCGGGGGCGACCTCGTCGTCGAGGGTCAGCACGACCCGGCCCGAGCGGGCGGAGTGCTTGGCCAGCCGCGCACCGGTGACACGGACCTTGTCGACGCGCAGGTGGGCCAGGTCGAGCACGAGCCGCCGGGTCGCCTCGAGCACCCTCACCGAGAGCGTGGCCTGGCCGGTGAGCCGGTTGCCCTCGACGGCGTAGGTCAGGTCGAGGTCGTAGTGGCGCACGGCGTAGGCGGGGTCGCCGTGGCCGGGCAGGTAGTCGTCGGCGGTCGGCAGGCCCCTCACGAGGAGGCCTCGCCGGCGGCCCACGGGCCGATCGGGTTGCCGATCCAGATCGTCTTGTCGGGCACCGACTCACCCCTCATCACCAAGGACACCGGGCCGACCGTAGCGTGCCGGCCGATGCTGGCCGCGGGCAGGATCACCGAGTTGGGCCCGAGCGTGCCGCCCCGGCGCACCCGCACCCGGTCGGTCGCCAGCAGCCGGTCGTGGAAGAGGTGGGTCTGCACCACGCTGCCCTGGTTGACCGTGGCCCCGTCGCCGAGCTCGACCAGGTCGGCCTCGGGCAGCCAGTAGGTCTCGCACCACACCCCGCGGCCCACGGTGGAGCCCATCGAGCGGAACCACGCGGTGAGCAGGGGCGTGCCCGTGGCCAGCCGGGCGAACCACGGCGCGGCCACCACCTCCACGAAGGTGTCGGCCAGCTCGTTGCGCCACACGAAGGAGCTCCACAGCGGGTGGGTGCCGCTGCGGTGGCGGCCCACCAGCAGCCACTTCGTCGCGGTGGCGAGCGCGGCCGCCACGAGGCCCCCGGCCACCAGCAGCGGCACCAGGGCGAGGACGACCACCACGAGGACCGCCGCTCCCCCGCTCGGGCCCGTGACCGCGTCGGCCGCGGCGAGGGCGAGGAGCCCGACCACCGCGTGGAGCAGCACCGCGCAGGCCAGCGGCACCACGCGCGCCGCCTCCCACAGGGCGCGCGCGACCCGCAGCCGGGTCGGCGGGGCGTAGGTGCGGGCGTCGTCGCCCGCGCCCGTCGTACGCCGCAGGGCCGCGGGCGGGCTGCCCAGCCACGACTCCCCCGCGCGCGCGGTCTTGCGGTTGGGCGCGGCCGAGAGCACCGCGACCAGCGCCCGCTTGGGCACCTTGCGACCCGGGGCGGCCATGCCCGAGTTGCCGACGAAGGCCCGCTTGCCGATCTTGACCCGCTCGACGCGCAGCCAGCCCCCGCCGAGCTCGTAGCCGCCGATGAGGGTGTCGTCGGCGAGGAAGGCCAGGTCGTTGACGGTGGTCAGCGCCGGCACCATCAGCACCGTGGAGGCCTCGACGTCGGCGCCGACGCGGGCGCCGAGCAGGCGCAGCCAGGCCGGGGTGAGCGTCGAGGAGTAGAGCGGGAAGAGCCACGTGCGGGCCTCGTCGAGCACCCGCACCGTGGCCCACACGCCGAGGGCGGGGCGGCTGCGCACGGGGTAGACCCCCGGGCTCAGCCCGAGCGCCGCCAGGCGCACCACGCCCAGCACGAGCGCGGCCAGCACGAGCAGACCCACCAGCGTGCCCGGCACCAGCCAGGGCAGCAGCGCGCCGAGCAGGTCGAGGGGTCCGGTGCCGGTGCCGGTGCCGGGGTCGGCGGACAGGTCGGCGCCCAGCAGCGCCACCAGGGCACCGGCCCCGACGGCCAGCGCCGGGAGCAGGCCGAGCGCGACCGCCACGGCGGCGTAGGCCACGACCCAGGCCGCCGAGCTCGCCGGGCGCTCCGACCAGGGCCCGCGCGCAGCGCCCGAGACCCGGGTGGCCGGGGCCCCGGACCAGAACTCCCCGTCGGGCACGACACCGACGACGGCGGAGCCCGGCGCGACCTCGGCGTCGTCGCCGACGCGGGCGCCGGGGCAGAGCATCGAGCGGGTGCCGACGCGGGCACGCCGGCCCACCCTCACCTCGCCGAGGTGGAGCACGTCGCCGTCGACCCAGTAGCCGGTGAGGTCGACCTCCGGCTCCACCGAGCAGCCGGCGCCCAGGCGCAGGAAGCCGGTGACCGGCGGCACCGAGTGCAGGTCGGCGTGGCGGCCCACGCGGGCGCCGAGCAGCCGGGCGTACCACGTGATGAGCGGGGCGCCGCTGAGCGCGGTGGCCCCGAGCTGGTCGACCATGCGCTCGGCGGCCCAGACCCGCAGGTGCACCTTGCCGCCGCGCGGGTAGTCGCCCGGGGTGATGCCGCGCAGCCAGAGCCGCGCCGCGCCGGCGGCCAGCACCATCCGGCCCGGAGGCGTCAGCACCAGCAGGGCGGCCAGGCCCAGCAGCCACCACGGGGCGGTGGGGAGCCCCCCGACGTCGAGCAGGTCGTGGACCAGGGTGCTGGCGGCGAGCAGCCACACGGCCCACCGCGGCGCGGCCAGCGCCCGCAGCGCCACGACCGCCGCCACCTGCCCGGCCTGGGTCTTGAGCGGGATCGGAGGCACCAGCCGGTCCTGGGCGTTGTCGACGCCGGCGTCCATCGAGTCGACGAAGTCGGCCAGCCCGCCCAGCGTCGGGTGGTCGTAGACGTCGCCGACCGCGACGTCGGGGTGCTCGCGGCGCAGCAGCGTGACGACCTGCGCGGCGGTGAGGCTGCCGCCGCCGACGTCGAAGAAGTCCTCCTCGCGCCGGGTGACCGAGGCGCCGAGCACCTCGTTCCACAGCTCGGCGATCCGCGCGGCGGTGCCGGTGAGCCCCGACTCCTGCGGCGACGCGGCGCTGAGCGGCCACGGCAGGGCGTCGCGGTCGACCTTGCCCGAGGTGCGGGTGGGGATGTCGTCGACGACGGCCAGGCGCGGCACGAGCGCCGCCGGCAGGTCGCGGCGCAGCGCGGCCACCGCCGCGGCCGCGTCGTAGCGCTCGTCGACGGTGACGTAGCCGACCAGCAGCTGGTTGCCCGTGCGGGAGCGGCGTACGGCGGCCGCCGCCCCGACGACCCCGGGCAGGGCGAGCAGCGCCGAGTCGACCTCGCCGAGCTCGATGCGGCGACCGCCGAGCTTGACCTGGTCGTCGGCGCGGCCGCCGAAGAGCAGGCCGGCCGGGTCGTGGACCACGAGGTCGCCCGAGCGGTAGGCCCGCTCCCAGCCCAGCGTCGGCATCGGGGCGTACTTCTCGGCGTCCTTGACCGGGTCGAGGTACCGGGCCAGCCCGACGCCGCCGATGATCAGCTCGCCGGTCTCCCCCACCGGCACCTCGCGGCCCTCGGCGTCGACGACGGCGAGGTCCCAGCCGTCGAGCGGCAGCCCGATCCGCACCGGCCCCTCGGCGCCGACGAGGGCGCCGCAGGCCACCACGGTGGCCTCGGTGGGGCCGTAGGTGTTCCACACCTCCCGGCCCTCGCGGGCCAGCCGGGCGGCCAGTTCCGGCGGCAGCGCCTCGCCGCCGAGGATGACCATGCGCACGCGCTCGAGGGCCTCGTCGGGCCAGAGGCTGACCAGGGTGGGCACGGTGGAGACGAGGGTGATGCGGTTGGCGGCCAGCCACGGCCCGACGTCCATGCCGCTCTTGACCAGCGCACGGGGCGCGGGCACGAGCGTGCCGCCGTAGCGCCAGGCCAGCCACATCTCCTCGCAGCTGGCGTCGAAGGCGACGCTGAGCCCGGCCATCACCCGGTCGTGCGGGCCGATCGGGTCGTCCTGGAGGAACATCCGCGACTCGGCGTCGACGAAGGCCGCCGCGTTGCGGTGGCTCACGGCCACGCCCTTGGGGGTGCCGGTGGACCCGGAGGTGAAGATGACCCAGGCGTCGTCGTCGTGAGCCGGGTCCTCGCGCTCGCGGGGTGCGCCCGCGCGGCGCGCCTCGATCGCCAGGTCGGCGCCCACGACGGCGGCGACGTCGGCCTCGCCGAAGACCAGCCGGGCCCGCTCGTCGGGGTCGTCGGCGTCGACGGGCACGTAGGCCGCGCCCACGAGCAGGGTGGCCATGATCGCGATGTAGAGGTCGGTCGTGCCGCTGGGCAGGCGGACCCCGACCCTGTCGCCGCGGCCCACGCCGAGCGAGGCCAGCTCGTCGGCCACCTCGTCGGCGGCCTCGGCGAACTCGAGGTAGGTCAGCTGCTCCGCGCCGCTGTCGAGGGCCGTGGCGTCCGGGAAGGTCGCCACCGTGGTGCGGAAGACGTCGACCAGGGTCCGGGGGGCGGGCGCCGCCGCGCCGCGGCGCAGCGCGCTCGTCGGGGCGGTGCTCGTCGTGTCGCTCACGGGGCGGAGGGTGTCGCAGCCAGGTGAACGGCCGGTGTCGCGACCGAGGGCTGGGCGCCCGCGGGCCGGCGTGCGCGGGCCGGGCGAGCGCGGGCCGGACCGGTCGGTCAGTTGACCGCCCGGTCGCGACCCTCCCAGTAGGGAGCGCGCAGCGAGCGCTTGAGGATCTTGCCCGTGGGGTTGCGCGGGAGCAGGTCGAGGATGTCCACCGACTTGGGGCACTTGAAGTGCGCGAGGTGCTCGCGGCAGTGGGCGATGAGCTCCTCCGGCGTCGCCGAGGCGCCCTCCCTGAGCGAGACGACGGCCTTGACCGCCTCGCCCCAGGTGTCGTCGGGCACCCCGATGATGGCGACCTCCATCACCGCGGGGTGCTCGGCCAGCACGCGCTCGATCTCGGGGCTGTAGATGTTCTCCCCGCCCGAGATGATCATGTCCTTGAGCCGGTCCTCGACGAAGACGTAGCCACCGTCGTCGACCCGGCCCATGTCGCCGGTGCGGAACCAGCCGTCGGCCGTGACGACCTCGGCGGTGGCCTCGGGCTTGTTCAGGAAGCCCTTCATCAGCTGCGGCGTGCGCAGCCAGATCTCGCCGTGCTCGCCCACCGGGAGGTCCTCCAGCGTGGCCGGGTCGACGATGCGCACCTCGACGTCGGGCACCGGGCGCCCCGCCGAGACCAGCCGCTCCGGGTGCTCGGGGTCGCGGTGGTCCTCGGGCATGAGGTGGGTGGCGACGCCCGCGACCTCGGTGAGGCCGTAGACCTGGATGAAGTCGGTGTCGGGCCAGGCCTGCATCGCCGCGCGCAGCAGCGGGGGCGGCATCGGCGCCGCGCCGTAGGTGTAGGTGCGCAGCGCGCCGAAGAGCTTGACCGCGTCGGGGCCTGCCTGCAGGACCTGGGCGAGCACGGCGGGCACGAGGAAGGTGCGGTTGGCGCCGGCCATGATCGCCCCGGCCAGGGAGGCGCCGTCGGGCTCGCGGGTCATCACGCTGGGGATGCCGTCGTGGATGCCGAAGAGCACGTAGGACGAGCCGCCGACGTGGAAGAGCGGCATGGCCACCATGGACTTGTCACCGGGCTCGAACTCCCAGCCGTCGTGGGCGTTGACGGTGTGGGCGACCATGTTGGCGTGGGTCAGCATGACCCCCTTGGGGCGCCCGGTCGTGCCGGAGGAGTAGAGCACCAGGCAGGTGTCGTCGGGCGTGACGGCCGGGTCGCGGTCGACCGGGGTGGCGGCGGCCAGCATGGCCTCGTAGGCGTCGCCCTCGGCCCCGTCGGTGGTCACCTCGACGACGTGCTCCACGCCGGTCAGCCGCTCGCGCACCCGCTCGAGCATCGGCGCCAGCTCGGAGCCCACCACGACGACCTTGGCCCCCGAGTCGTTGACGGCGTAGTCGACCTCGTCGGGTGCCAGGCGCCAGTTGACGACGGCGTTGGCCGCACCCAGCATCGCGGCGGCGAGGGAGACCTCGACGCAGGCCGGGTGGTTCTTGTCGAGGAAGGCCACGACGTCGCCGCGACCGACCCCGAGCCCGCGCAGCGCCCCCGCGGCGCGGCGCACCCGGTCGTGCCACTGCGCCCACGTCCAGGTGCGGCCGAGGTAGGTCATGCACTCGCCGTCGGGGTCCACCGACGCCCAGTGGGCCAGCCGGTCGTCGACGAAGACGGCCGTGGGGGCGGGGCGGGAGGACGTGGTCTCGGGCGTCGCCGTGGCACTCATGGCCCAGATTGTGACCGAGAGCACAGTCAGCCACAAGGGTCCGTCCCGCACCGGCTTCTTCCCCCGCCAACAGGGCCGTCTCAGCCTGGTCACAGGGTGGCTGAGCACAGTCGTCACCATGAACGACTTCCCTCGCGACGAGCAGCCCGCCGGCCCCACCCGCTCCGACCAGCCGGCCTGGCCCGCCCCGGCCGGCCCGCCGCCGCCCCCGCCGTACGCCGGGTCGACGGCCGTGGCCGAGCGGCCGCGGCGTGGGCGCACCGTGTTCGCGGCGGGCCTGCTCACCGCCGCGCTCGTCGTGGGCGGCGGCGCCGGGGTCGGCGGTGCGGCGGTCTGGTCCTCGCTCAGCGACGACGCCACGGGCGGGTCGGCGTCCGGGGCCTCGACGGCGAGCACCACCTCGCAGGTCGTCGACACCCCCGAGGACCCCGGCGAGCAGGGCACGGTGCAGCAGGTGGCCCAGGAGGTGCTGCCCTCGGTGGTCAAGATCGAGGTGCAGGGTGCCCAGGAGTCCGGCTCCGGCTCCGGCATCGTGCTCTCCTCCGACGGCCAGATCCTCACCAACAACCACGTGGTCGAGGTGGCCGGCGACTCGGGCACCATCCAGGTCGACTTCAACGACGGTTCGACGGCCCTCGCCGAGATCGTCGGCACCGACCCGCTCACCGACACCGCCGTGATCCAGGCCCAGGACGTCAGCGGCCTGACCCCCGCCACCATCGGCTCCTCCGACGACCTCCAGGTCGGACAGGGCGTCGTGGCCATCGGCTCGCCCTACGGCCTCGACGCCACCGTCACCAGCGGCATCGTGAGCGCGCTGGACCGCCCGGTCGACGTCGGCTCCGACAGCGAGGGCAACACCACCGCCTACCCCGCCGTGCAGACCGACGCGGCCATCAACCCCGGCAACAGCGGCGGCCCGCTGGTCGACATGTACGGCCACGTCGTCGGCATCAACTCCTCCATCCGCACCGCCGGCAACGGCTCGACCTCGCCCTTCGGCGAGACCGCCGAGGGCGGCTCGATCGGCCTCGGGTTCGCGATCCCGATCGACGAGGTCATGCCGATCGTGGAGCAGATGGTCGACGGCGAGACGCCCACCCACGCGCGGCTCGGCATCACCGTGAGCGACGTGCGCGCCGAGGGTGGCTCGACCGCGGCCGTCGTCGACGGCGCCCAGGTGCAGGAGATCGGCGACGGCTCGACCGCCGGCGACGCGGGACTGCAGGCCGGCGACGTGATCACCCGCATCGACGACACCGCGATCTCGGGCTCCGACTCGCTCATCGCCACCATCCGCTCCTACCGCCCCGGCGACACCGTCACCGTGACCTACGTGCGCGACGGCGAGGAGCAGACCACCGACCTCGAGCTCGACTCCGACGCCACCACCTCCTGACCCCGGCGCGACCGGAGGACGGTCACCACGGGGTCAGTCGTCACGAGGGAGTCGGCGCTGGAAGGCGCCGGCTCCCTCGGCCGCGTGGAAGCCCAGGGCGTCGTTGACCGCCACCATCGGTGCGTTGACGTCGGCGTTCCAGGTCAGCACGCGGCGCACGGAGGGGTCGGTGGACTGCAGGAGCCGCAGGTTGGCCGTCTTGACCGCCAGCCCGAGCCGGTGGCCCCGGTGCTCCCGCCGCACCAGGGTGCCCCACTGGAAGGCCCGGCCCGGCTCGTGACGGCCGGTGACCAGGTCGGTGTAGGCCACCACCTCGCCGTCGGCGTCGAGCGCGACGGTGCCGATCCTCGTGCGGCCCTGACGGCGCTGCACCTCCTCGGCCTCGCGCACCCCGGCGGGGTCGGCGGTCTCGGGCTCGCGGTCGAGGTCGCCGGTCGGGGCGTCGGACTCCACGCTGGCGCTCGCCTCGGCCCACCCCCGCAGCAGCTCCTGGGGCACGGGACCCACGAAGGAGCGCAGGGCGTAGCCGTCGTGGTGCGAGGCGGCCCGCGCGGCCAGTCCGGCGAGGAGCTCGGGGTCGACGGGCAGCTCGAGCGTGCGCAGCACCTCCACCAGCCCGAGCTCGAAGCCGTGGCGGCGCAGGAACGCCGGCCCCGCTTCGGCGGCCCCGTGGTCCGGCGCCCCCGCGGGCCACCAGGTCCGGGCCTGCACGACGTCGCGCCCTCGCTCGCGCGCGACCCCGAGCAGGTGCTCGAGCACCGCGGAGCCGTGGCCGCGGCGCTGGTGCGCCGGCGCGGTGCCCACCTCGACCTCGGCGGTGTCGCGGTTGTCGCGCAGGCTCGCACCGATCCACCCCGCGGCCACCACCTGGTCGCCCACCACCCCGGCGTAGGCGCTCGCGCGCCGGGTCCGGCTCGCGCCCTCCACCTGACCCTGCAGCTGCAGGCGCAGCTCCTCGCGCCTCCACGGCGTCGCGAGCTCCTCGTGCCCGTGGCGCTGGGCGGCCTCGTAGGTCGCGTGCCACGGGTCGAAGGACCCCGGGTCGAAGGGGTCGACCTCCACCACCGTCAGCGCGCCCGCCGCCGCGCCCTCGCTCACCGGGCGCGCTCCACGCGTCCCTCGTCCCACACCGGCCCGTCGGACTCGTAGACGTCGCCGTCGGCGCCGTAGACCAGGAACCGGTCGAAGCCGCGCGCGAACCAGCGGTCGTGGGTGACGGCCAGCACCGTGCCCTCGAAGGCCTCCAGCCCCTCCTCCAGCGCCTCGGCCGACTGCACGTCGAGGTTGTCGGTGGGCTCGTCGAGCAGCAGCAGCGTGGCGCCGGAGAGCTCGAGCAGCAGGATCTGGAAGCGGGCCTGCTGCCCGCCGGAGAGCGACTCGAAGCGCTGCTCCGCGGCGTGGGCCAGCTCGTAGCGGTCGAGCACCCGGGCGGCCTGCTCGCGCCCCATGCCCGCGCGGCGCTCGTCACCGCGGTGCAGCACCTCCACGAGCGTGCGCCCGACCAGCTCGGGATGGTCGTGGGTCTGCACGAACCAGCCCGGCCGCACGCGCGCACCCAGGCGGGCCAGCCCCCGGTGGCGCACGGGCTCGATGACCACGTCGCCCACCGGGCGGTGCTCGACGTCGGGGTCGGTGCCGCCCGCGGCCAGCAGGCGCAGGAAGTGCGACTTGCCCGAGCCGTTGGAGCCGAGCACGGCCACGCGCTCGCCGTACCAGACCTCCAGGTCGAAGGGGCGCATCAGGCCGGAGAGCTCCAGGCCCTCGCAGACCACGGCCCGCTTGCCGGTGCGACCACCCTTGAGCCGCATGGTGACCTGCTGCTCGCGGGGCTGGTCGGCCGGCGGCCCGGCCTCCTCGAACTTGCGCAGCCGGGTCTGTGCCGCGCGGTACTGCGAGGCCAGGCCGTCGTTGTACTCCGCCTTGATCTTGTAGCGCAGCACGAGCGCCTTGAGCTTGGCGTGCTCCTCGTCCCAGCGGCGGCGCAGCTCCTCGAAGCGCAGGAACCGGTCCTTGCGTGCCTGGTGGTAGGAGGAGAAGCCCCCCGGGTGGGTCCACACCGTGTTGCCGGCGGCGCCCAGCTCGACGGTCACGACGCGGGTGGCGGTGTTGTCGAGCAGCTCGCGGTCGTGGCTGATCATGAGGATCGTCTTGTCGGACTCGCGGATGCGCTGCTCGAGCCAGATCTTGCCCGGCACGTCGAGGTAGTTGTCGGGCTCGTCGAGCAGCAGCACCTGGTCGGGCCCGCGCATTAGCAGCTCGAGCACGAGGCGCTTCTGCTCCCCGCCGGAGAGGGTCGCGAGCTCGCGGTACTTCGCGCGGTCGAAGGGCACGGCCAGCGCCGCGGTGGTGCAGACGTCCCAGGTGACCTCGGCGTCGTAGCCCCCGGCGTCGGCGTACTCCCCCAGCGCCGTGGCGTAGGCCATCTGCGTGGCCTCGTCGTCGCTCTCCATCAGCGCCAGCTCGAGGCGGTCGACCTCGGCGGCGGCCGCGCGCACGCGGGGGCTCGACACGCTGAGCAGCAGGTCGGCCACCGTGGGGGCCTCGCCGAGGTCCTTGCCGACCATCTGGCGCATCACGCCGAGACCGCCGGAGCGGGTCACGACCCCGGCGTGGGGCACCAGGTCGCCGGTGATGAGGCGCAGCAGCGTCGTCTTGCCCGCGCCGTTGGCGCCGACGAGCGCGACCTTGGCCCCCTCGCCCACCCGGAACGACACGTCGTCGAGCAGCACCCGCCCGTCCGGCAGCTCGTAGCGCACCCCGGCGACATCCACGTGACCCACGACGAGCCATTGTCCGGCACACGCGGCCGCGGGGCACCTTCTTTAGCGCCCGGCCTCGTGCCCCCCGGCCTCGCGCCCCCCGGCCTCGTGCCCCCTGACCTCGTGGTGCAGCCGCTCCATCGTCGCGTCGAGGGCGTAGGAGGTCTCGGCGGCCTCGGCGAGACCGTCCAGGAGCTCCCGCGGCACGTCCTGGCGGTACTTGTAGAAGATCTTGTGCTCCAGGCTGGCCCAGAAGTCCATCGCGATGGTGCGGAACTGCACCTCGACGACCACCGGCACCGGGCCCCCGGAGAGGAACACCGGCACCTCGAGCAGCGCGTGCAGCGAGCGGTAGCCGTTGGCCTTGGGCGTGGTGATGTAGTCGCGCACCTCCAGCACGGTCAGGTCGCGGTGCTCGGCCAGCAGGTCGGAGACCCGGCGCACGTCGGAGAGGAAGCTGCAGGTCACGCGGACGCCGGCGACGTCGGTGACCGTGCGCCGGATCGAGTCCAGGGACCCGTCGTCGCACCCCTTGCGGCGCATCTTCTCGGCCAGGCTGGCCGGCGACTTGAGCCGGGAGGAGACGTTCTCGATGGGGTTGTAGTCGTGCAGGTGGGCGAACTCGTCGCGCAGGATCTCGAGCTTGGTGACGATCTCCTCCATGCCGAACTTGTACTCCAGCATGAACCGGCGGAAGTCCTGACCGGGCTCGCCCAGCAGCTCCTCCCACGACTCCGCGACCATGGCGGTCACTCTAGGGCGCCCGCCTGTGACGGCTCTCAGGCTCCGGCCCGGGCTCAGGCCCCGGCGTCCCGGGCGTACGCCGACGCGGCGGCGTGCACGGCGTCGACGTACTCGCGCGAGGGGTTGTAGGTCAGCACCGCCGCCTCCCAGGACCCCAGGGCGGAGAGGTCCTCGCCCGCCGCGCACAGGTAGCGCGCCGCCCCGAGCGTGGCGTCGTCGAGGTCGCGGGGGTCGGCTGCGCCGTCGCCGTCGCCGTCGGCCCCCCACGGCTCCCACGTGGTCGGCAGGAACTGCATCGGCCCCACGGCGTGCTCCCACACGGCGTCGCCGTGCCAGCGCGCCGACCCGCCGGTGGCGCGGATGGCCGCGAACTCGCCCGACCCGTCGAGCGCCGGGCCGAGGATCGTGCTCGAGGAGCGCCCGTCGGCGCCGAGAGTGCGACCGCCGAGCGTGCCGTGCTGCGACTCCACCCAGCCGATGCCGGCCAGGGTGGTCCAGCCGACCCGGCAGCCGGGGTCGGAGAGCTGGGCGTCGGCGTAGGCGCGCAGGGCGGGCACCGGGATGCCGGTGGCCCGCGCCGTGCGGGTCAGCCAGCGCTGCTCGACGAGCTGCCCGGCCGAGCGGGCACGCTCCGGCGGGGTGGGCGCGGCGACGTAGTCGGCGCCCGGCGTCAGGTCGAGCACCCGCTCGGGGGCGTAGAGGCGCGAGGCGGCGAGGGCGAGCAGGCACACGACGGCGAGCAGTCCCGCCAGTCGCACCACCGCCCGGGGCGGGCGGCTCACCCGCGACGGCGGCGCGCGAGGGCGCAGCCGGGCACGGGGAGGTTCACGGGACCATCATGGACCGACTCGGCCCCGACGGCGCTCAGCACCCGCCGGGACGCCGCCGACCGGTCAGGCCGGGCCCGCCTCGTCGTCGAGCTCGGCGAGGCTGCGCAGGAGGCAGAACTCGTTGCCCTCGGGATCGGCCAGCACGACCCACCCGCTGCCCGGGCCGTGGATGCCCCGACGGTCGGCGACGACCGTGGCGCCGTGGGCGAGCAGCGTCCCCAGCTCCGCCTCGCGGGTGGCCGAGCGGGGGCGCAGGTCGAGGTGCAACCGGTTCTTGACCCGGCGGACGTCGGGCACCTCGATGAAGAGCAGCCGGTGCCCGCTGCCGGGGTCGCGGATCATGCACTCCTCGTGGCCGGGCAGGTTGGGGTCGCCCTCGAGGTCGACGTAACCCAGCACGGGCTTCCACCACTCGGAGAGGGCGTACGCGTCGGCGCAGTCGACGCTGGTGTGGGAGACGAAGGCGGTCACCCGCCCAGGATGGCAGCCGCCGTCTCAGTCGGCGAGCGAGATGCCGGCGCCGTGCAGCAGCGAGACGAGTCGCTCGTGGCCCTCGGCGATGGTCCAGTGCACCCCGCGCAGGCCGACCCCGCACGCGGACGCGACGTTGTCGGCGCGGTCGTCGACGAAGACCACGTCGTCGGGGTCGGCACCGATCATCGCGACCGCCCGCTCGAAGTAGGCCGGGTCGGGCTTGGCCACGCCGAGGTCGCAGGAGTAGACGCTGACGTCGAAGCGCTCGTCGTAGCCCAGCACCGTGCGCATGTGGGCGGCACGGTGGGCCTCCTGGTTGGTGCCCAGGTGGACGCCGTGGCCCGCGGCGCGGACCCGCTCCACCACGGCCCACGAGGCGGCGTCGGGCTCGGTGGCCAACCAGATGGCGGCGTGGAGGTCGCGGGCGGGCACGTCGACGCCGTGGCGCTCCAGGACGCCTGCGAGGTCGGCGAGGAAGTCGCTGCGCCCGACCAGCGCCTCGCGCTCCACCGCCACGGCCTCGCGCAGCAGGGCCTCGGAGGCCTCGTCGCGCTCACCCAGCCAGGGCGCGGCGGCGCGCTCCCAGCCGCCCGGCAGCGACTGGAGGACGCCGTCGGCGTCCCACAGGACGTGCTGCGGCCTCACTCGGTGCCGTGGGCGGCGATGAAGGCCAGGATCCGCTCGGACAGCTCGGGGCGGCACACGACGACGTCGGGCAGGTAGACGTCGTCCTGGTTGTAGACCAGCGGGCTGCCGTCGACGCGGGAGGTGAACAGCCCCGCGGCCCGCGCCACGGCGACCGGGGCGGCGGAGTCCCACTCGTACTGCCCGCCGGCGTGGACGTAGGCGTCGGCCACGTCGCGCACGACCGACATCATCTTCACCCCGGCCGAGCCCATCGGCACGAGCTCGGCGCCGATCTCCTCGGCCAGGGCCTGCACGAAGGCCGGCGGGCGGCTGCGCGAGACCGCGATGCGGGGCCGCTCGGAGCTCGAGGCGGGCACGGCGGGGGCCTCGCCGGTGGTGAAGGTCTCCCCCAGCACGGGCTGGGCGACCGCGCCGGCGGTCAGGTCGCCGCCGTCGGCGGAGCGCTCCCACAGGGCCACGTGCACGGCCCAGTCGTCGCGCGGGGGCTCGGAGAACTCGCGGGTGCCGTCGAGCGGGTCGACGATCCAGACCCGGTCGGCCTCGAGGCGGGCCTTGTCGTCCTTGCCCTCCTCGGAGAGCACGGCGTCGCCGGGGCGCAGCTCGGCGAGCAGGCCCATCAGCAGCTCGTGGGCCGCCCGGTCGCCGGCGTCCTTGAGCTCGCGGCCCTCAAGGCCCTCCTGGCGGACCTGGAGGAGGCGGCGTCCCGCCACCTCGGCCAGCCAGGTGGCGAGCACGTGGTCGTCGGTGGCGGAGGCGGCGGGCGGGGTACCGGGGTCGAAGGTCACGGCCGCGACCCTACCGGGGCCCGCCTCAGGAGTTGAACCGCTGCTGGGTGCGCTCGAGGCCCTCGGTGACCAGGCTCTCGACCGCGTCGGCGGCCAGGTCGACGCCGAAGGGCAGGACCTTGCGCTCCGCGGTCGAGTAGTTCGACAGCACGAAGTCGGCGACGTCCTGGCGGCCCGGGGGCCGGCCGATCCCGACCCGCACGCGGTGGAAGTCGCCGGTGCCCAGCGAGGAGCGCATCGACTTCAGGCCGTTGTGGCCGTTGTCGCCACCGCCCAGCTTGACCCGCATCGTGTCGAAGGCGATGTCGAGCTCGTCGTGGACGGCCACGATGCGCGCCGGAGCGACCTTGTAGAAGGACGCGAGCGCCTTGACCGGGCCGCCCACCTCGTTCATGTAGGAGCGCGGCCGGGCGAGCACGACGCGCGGCGCCGGGGTGCCGGGCGCACCGAGTCGTCCCTCGACGACGTCGGCGCGCCCGGTCTTGTGCGCCCGGAAGGACGCACCCATGCGACGGGCCAGCTCGTCGTTGACGAGGTAGCCGATGTTGTGGCGGTGACCGGAGTACGTCGGGCCGGGGTTGCCCAGCCCGACGACCAGCCAGACCTCGGAGGTCTCGCTCACTCCTCGGAGGAGGAGTCCTCGGAGCCCTCGGCGGAGTCGCCCTCGGCGGCCTCGGCCTCGGCCTGCTCCTCGTCGGACTCCTCGCGCTCGATGCCGGCCTCGGCCTCGGCCTCCTCCAGCTCGGCCTCGAGGGCCTCGGCGCTGATCTGCTCGGTGACGTTGACGACCAGCGTCTCGCCGTCGAGGAGCAGGGTCGAGCCCGAGGGGAGGGTGAGCTCGGAGGCGAGGATCTGGGTGCCGGCGGGCAGGCCCTCCACGGAGACCTCGATGGTCTCGGGGATGTTGGTGGCCTCGGCCTCGAGCTCGATCTCGGTGGTGTCGGTGACGACCAGGGTGTCGGGGCCGGCCTCGCCGACGATGGTGACGGGCACCTGCACGGTGACCTTCTCGCCCTTGGTGACGGCGACGAAGTCGATGTGCTCGAGGTGGCGCTTGATCGGGTCGATCTGCACCTCGCGGGTGAGCGCGAGCTGGGTCTTGCCGTCGATCGAGAGCTCGAGCAGCGCGTTGGCGCCGCCGTGCTTGAGCGCCATCATGGTCTCGTGGCCCGGCAGCGTGATGTGCTGGGGGTCCATGCCGTGGCCGTAGACGACGGCGGGGACCTTGTCCTCGCGGCGGATGCGGCGGGCGGCGCCCTTGCCGAACTCGGTGCGGGACTCGGCGGTGATCTTCTCGGCAGACATGCTGCTTCTCCTGTGCGGTCGGCTCGTGCGGTGTGGAGGTGGTGCGTGCGTGTGGTCGCCCGGAGGACGGGACCGAGACGCACAGCACGGCGCGATGAGGCAGCCGACCGCGTCGATCACGGAGGTCTGTCTCCAGACCGTCCCTCGCCGAGGCAACCGCAGCAGTCTAGCCCGGCTCCCGGCCACCCACGAATCGCGCCGCGGCGTCGACGGCGTCGACGAGGTCGTCGAGGTCGGTGCGCACGGGCGTCGCGTCCGTCCGCGGCGGGTCGGGCACGGGCCGGCCCAGCCCCCACCAGTCCAGCGGCTGCACGTGCACCACGGCGGTGACCGCCGCAGCGCCCGGGGGCTGACCGCCCACCCAGGCCAGCTGCACGGCCACCTCGTCGCGGGCCTCCCCGGCGCCCGCGCCGGCGACGAGGGCGCGACCCGGCACCGCGGCCGGGAGGGCCGCGGCCGCGGTCGTGCCGAGCAGGTCGAGGCTGCCCTCCTCGTCGAGGCGCAGCGCGACGCGACGCGTCACCACCGAGCGCACCGCAGCGGGCACCGCGCGGGGTCGACCGGTCGCCGCCAGCAGGTGCAGCCGGGGGTCGCGGCCGGCCAGCCAGGCCAGCGCCTCGGCCGTGCCGGGCGAGGCCGACTCCAGCAGGTCGAGGTCGTCGACCACCACGAGGACCTCCCGGGCGGTGCGCAGGGCGGCCTCCGCGGCGCGCACCGGGCCCTCCCCCGCGGCGACGTCGGCGGGTCGCGCGTGCGGGAGCCCGGCCAGCGCCGCGAGTCCGGCGAGCGGCGCCCGCCCGGGTGCGGCGGCTCCCCCGTCGACGAGCACGACGGCGAGGGCGTCGGGTGAGCGGGAGAGCGTCGCGGCGCCCGCCATCGTCAGCAGCGCCGCGGTGCGCCCCGTGCCGGGGAGCCCGGCCACGACCGTGTGGGCGCCGGGTGCCAGCGGGTCGAGGTCCACCGGGCCGTCGCCGCCGACCCCGACCGGCACCGCGCCGGCGGCGTCGCCCCGGTCGTGCTCGTCCCACGCCCGGGCCAGGGCGGCCTCGCCGAGGGCGTCGGCGGGCAGCAGGTCGCGCAGGCGCACCCGCTCGGGCAGGAGCGGGCCCGTGACCGGGTCGAGCACCGGCGAGAGGCGCCGGGCGGCGCGGTCGACCAGCGCCGGGGCCACGCCCTCCAGGCGCACGCGCGGCAGCCGCTCCTGGCCGCTGCGGGCCAGGGCGGCGTACGACGGCTGGGCCGCGTCGACGAGCAGGGTCGCCGAGCAGCGCTCGGGGAGGTCGGCCTCGCGCTCGTCGACACAGACGGCGTGGACACCGACGGACGGTCCGTCGCGCAGCAGCTCGGTCAGCGCGGCCGACCCGCCCGGGGCGTCGGCGAGGGCGCGGTGGCCGTGGACGACCACGACGTGGGCCGCCCCGCGCTCACCGGCACGGCGCCGGCGCACGGTCGCCAGCAGGTCGCCGAGGCGGGCCTGGTGGCCGCTGGGGTCGCCCCCCACCCGCGCCGCCCCGCTCGCGGGACCGGCGGGCCGCAGGTGCGGCAGCCACCGCAGCCACGACCAGGCCTCGTCGGCGCGGGTGCTCAGCACGGTGAGGCCGAGGTCGCCGGGAGCGTGGGCGGCGCACAGCTGCAGCAGCAGCCAGCGCAGCACGGCGTCGCCGACGGCGCCGGGACCGGCCACCCCGAGCACCGGGGTCCCGCGCAGGGACACCGCCACCGGCACGTCGCGCAGCCAGGGCCGGTCGGCGGGGGTGCCGCCGCGCAGCTCCATGCCGGCCGGTCGCGGGCCGGTGCCCACGCGCAGCACGAGGAAGTCGTCGTCCTCGGGACGCCGCTCCCACAGCCGCCGACCGTGCTGCAGCACCGTGGCCACCGTGCTCGCCGGGTCGGGCAGCAGCCCGCGGGCCTCCTTCTGCTCCTGCAGCACGGCCTCGCGCAGCAGCCGCCGCACGTCGTCGCCGAGGTCGCTGGGCCCGGCGCGCCCTCCCCGCCACCCCCGGCCCCGCGGGGCCGGGGGGAGGTCGATGACGAGCGGGTGGGCGGCGCCCCGCACGCGCGGGGGCCGCTGGAGCCTGAGCCAGCCGGGCGCGGCCGGCTCGGTCAGGGCGGCCGCCGCCGCACCGACGCGCAGCTCGCACAGCGAGTCGCCCACCTCCAGCGACTCGCCCTGGCGCCACGACACGGGCACCTGTGGTGGGCAGGCCCGTCCGTCGATGGCGGTGCCGTTGCTCGAGCCCAGGTCGGTCACGGTGACGGCCACCGAGGTGACCCCCACCCGGCAGTGGCGCCGCGAGAGCGAGTGGTCGGCCCAGGAGAGCGCGCCGCTGCGGCCGATCTCGTGCGTGCCCGCCGGCAGCGGGAGGACCGCGCCGCTGTCGGGCCCGCTCACGACGTGCAGCTGGAGACCGCGGCCCAGCCGGGGAGGCGAGACGTCGGCGCCGAGGAAGCCGATCCGGCTGCCGTCGAGGAGGCCGAGGTCGGCGACGGTGCCGCGTCCGGTGGGGATGCCACCGTCGAGCGTGGTGGGTCCCCCGCGCGGCACGACCATGGGTGCGTCGGGGGCCCCGGCGAGGGCGCGCAGCCGACGCTCGAGCTCGGCGGCGGGGCCGGACTCGTCGCAGTCGACGAGCACGTCGAGGGCCCGCGCGGGGGTCTGCAGCGTGACGGTGACGCGCACGGGGCGGGTCAGCTCCCGCGCGACTCGACGCTGAAGCGGGCCCGGGGGCTCACCCTCAGCTCCCCGACCTGGGCCCGCAGGAAGCACGGCCCGGTGAAGGAGGCCACCACGGTGAGCCCGTCGCCGGAGAAGCGCAGCGCGCTGCAGCCCTCCAGCTCGACGCCGTCGAGGCCGCCGGCCACCGCGGTCAGCACGCCGGTGGCCGAGCCCGTCACGGGGGCGGCCAGGAGCGGCCGGGCCAGGTCGGGCTCGCCTCCCCACAGCGGGTAGAGCGTGTACTGCACCGGCGCGCCGCCGGCGGTGCGCAGGTCGACGCGGGGCGCGACGTCGACCTCGACGCCGCGCAGCCGCTGCACCGGGTAGGCGTCGTCGCTGGTCTGGCGGGCCAGAGCGGTCTCCCCCGCCTCGGCCGCGCCCTCGAGCCAGCCCTGGAGCTCCTCCTCGCTGTCGACGCCCAGCTCCAGCGGCAGTCGCGCGGTCACGGCCACCTCACCGCGCGCGGGCACCTGCCCGACGTCGACGGCCCAGCCGCAGTCGGCCAGCACGCCGGTGTCGGCGACGTTGTTGGCGCGCGCCTGCGCGCCCGACCAGGAGATCGACCCGGGGCACTCGCCGCCGTCGGCGGCCGGCAGCACCTCGAGGAAGGGCCCCGTGAGCGGCGAGCCGCCCGCGGAGTAGGTCACGGTGAGCTCCACGGTGGAGGAGGCCGGGTCGTAGCTGGCCTCGCGGTCGATGCTCAGCCCCGTCGGCAGCGGGTCGCCGTCGAGGGAGGCCTCGGCGGCCACGCCGACGGGCACCTCCGGTGCGTCGCCGCCGCCGTCGTCGGCGCCCGCGGTGACGACGCCCAGGGTCACGGCCGCCGCCGCGGCGAGCGCCACCTGGCCCTGGCCGAGGGGCGCGTGGCGTGCGTGGTCGGAGAAGTTGGCCTCGCC